>JAFZIQ010000080.1 GCA_017554285.1 Selenomonadaceae bacterium | reverse complement strand
GGGTACATATTGCAAATTTCTTTTCGGTGAAACGTTTGCAATACCAGCAACTTTTATCCTTTCGTAATATTCAGCAAAAAGTCTGTCTGTCCAATGCACATTCCATCATCGCTTGGTTCTCGCTAGGTTTGTGCGGGGCAACGGTGGCAGTTCCCGTTCTCGTCAATCGAATTGACCGCAGCGACATCTTATGAACTACTATCTGAAGCACCGACCTTATAACTCCATAAGGCTTTTATTTTTATCACCTTCTTTACTTTCTTTAGCTGTTAATCAACTGCTAATCAGCTTTTAGTTAATTTTAATTTAGTCTAGGCTTAAAGTCAACGAATTTTCTTTTACAATGTCAAAAAATTTTGATACAATATAGCCGAGAAAAATTTCAAATTGGAGGCAAAAGTTTTGAAACAAATCTTAATGACGTTGCTCGCGCTGATTATCTTAACTTCGACAGCGTCCGCGCAGAGCAAAAAAATTTTATACGTGCCGATAGACGACCGACCTTGCAATTTATATCAAGTCGTGCAGGTTGCGGAGAAACTCGGCTATGAAATTTTGACGCCGCCCGAAGGTATGATTGGGACTAAAGGATTTAACGGCGACCCTGAAAAAATGTGGGCATGGCTTGACGAAAACGCGCCGCAAGCAAATTTTGCAGTTTTATCGACTGACGCCTTGATTTACGGCAGTTTGGTCGGCTCGCGACTTCATGATTTGGACGCGGAAACGATTTTGGAGCGGGCGCAGAGATTTAAGACTTTCCACGAAAAATTTTCTTACTTGCCGATTTATGCGTTTGGAACAATTATGAGAACGCCGCGTTCGGCGAGTGCGTCGAGTGCCGAGCCGGAATATTACAAGGAATACGGCGCAAAATTTTTCAATTACACAGTGCTCCTTGACAAACAGGAAATGGGTAAACTTTCCGGCGGCGATAAGCGGGCTATGAAAAAATTGGAGGCTGAAATCCCGAAAGAATATTTGGACGATTGGTTTATGCGTCGTGCCAAAAATTCCGATGCCAACGAACTTTTTATCGATTACACCCGCGCAGGAATCTTCGATTACTTTTTACTGGGTTGCGATGACAGCGCAATGTATTCGCAAACTCATCGTGAAAGCCGCAAACTAACCGAACTTTCAAGCGATTTGGGGAAAACGGCTATTCAAATTACGTCGGGCGCGGACGAATTGGGAATGTTGATGATTTCTCGCGGTATTAATCACGACCGCGACGAAATTCCTTTTGTCAGCGTCATTTACAACGACGGCACGGGCGAAGAAACTTTTCCTGCTTACTGCAATGAGCCGCTCGGAGTTTCGGTTGAGGCGGCGATAACAGCGGCTGGCGGCTTGAGGATTTCCGCACATGAACGCGCAGATTTGGTTCTTGCCGTCAACACTCGCGAAAACGGCAAAACTTATGAATCGTCGGTTGCCAAAAAAAATAAAACCAGACAGCGCACCGACATTAAAACTTTTATTAAGCCCGTCAAAAATTTCATTAAAAAAGGCTATCCAGTCGCTATTGCCGACGTTTCCTTCTCAAATGGCGCGGATAATGCCCTTATGAAACAACTTCAGCGCAACGATTTACAATATAGAATCAAAGCTTACGGCGGTTGGAATACCGCAACCAATTCAAGCGGATTCGTTATCGGCGCGGGCGTTTTAACAAAGTTCATGGACGATAAGGACGTTGCGGAACTTTTGACGACGCGATACCTCGACGAGTGGGCTTATCAAGCGAATATCCGTCAAGAAATAGTCGGAACGAGTTACGGATTGACGGGCGAAGGAACTCCTATGGATTTGAAAGACAAACTTCAGCCTTTGGAAAAACTTTTGAATGAACGAATGAAAGCCTTTGCCGCCGAGAATTTGAAATTGCCGAATCATTGGCGGCTTGAAAATTTGAACGTTCGATTTCCTTGGAAGAGAACTTTTGAATGCGATCCGCGCTTTAAACTTGTCGATTAAAAAAATATAGCTTTGCCGTCGGGATTGAGCGGCAACAAACTTTTGAATACAGCAGAGGTTTTAAAGGAATGGTTGGTTTTGCTTAGGAAGGTTGTGATTAATGTGTTCAAAAAATTTAAGTTGCCGCGAGTTTCGGGAGGAAAAAAAGTAAGGCAACGCGGGCAAATCCTCTTAATGTATGCTTTTCTTATCCCGATGCTGTTTTTATTCGTCGGAGTGACGTTTGATTTAAGCTGGTACTATATAAACGTCTCGCGAATGCAAAATGCGGCTGATGCGGCGGTAATAGCCGGAGCGCAAGAACTAATTGACGACGGACAGAGCCTTTCGGAATACAATTCAACTTCCTTTGTCATCGGTTTTGACGGCTCCAAATGTTGGGATATTCCTCGCGACACTTCGACGGGCGACATGATTGCCAAGACTTACGTTAAAAAGAATTTGGCAAAAGACGACGCCTCATGGGAAGATAATTCGATATTGAATTTCTGGACGCGGAATGATGTTTTATTCAGGAGTAATCTTTTGAAAAGCGACGAGCAAGATTTTGAAAGCCTGTATTATCATGTCATGATTGAAGGCGAAGTGCCGCATATGTTTCTTAACGGCTGGTTCCCCGTCATGAATGCCAAAGTTTCTTCGGTTGCCAAAATAACTTACTACTTGAAGGGGTACGATGTATTTCACCAGATGAAAAAACTTGGCGATAAGCAAACTTATTTGAACTTGGAGGAACTGAGTAACGAAAAGGATTTTGAGCCGGAAGCAATAAAGGAACGCGCCATTTTATCTGACGTTAGACCTGATGATGAAAATAATCGCCGCGTTGAGATTTTAGACTTTACGGACAAAAATCCTGTTCAACAGGCTTTTGATGATTTATTTACAGGTTTTGATTTGTTCGCGCCTGTCGGGTCGTCCAACGTCGTCGGTTCGGGTACAAGCTACGCAATACACAGGATAATTAACATTGATACAACGTATCCGATTCGCGACTATGATTTTTATATGGGCAATCCTGCGGCGTTGGAAAAGTTACGTGAGGAAAATGAAGACTGTAAAGATTTACCGAGTTGGGAATTGGCAGAACGATTTGCGAAAGAGCCGCCCGATCCTTTGTATATTCGTATTGAAACTGAATCCGAATATGATTCTGTTCGGCAGACGATTATTAACATAAATGTTTCCAACATTAACGAGAAAAAATATCGCCCGCTGGTTTTGTTTTATGAGGGGTCGGAAAACAGCGAGTCTTTACCCGTGATTTTGAATTTGAATGCCGATTTTCGCGGGATATTGTTTGCGCCGAACAATTCGGTCGTCATCAACGGCAACGGGCATGAATTTAACGGCTTTGTAATTGCGGAAAGTTATCGTAAGCTTGCCACTGAAGGCGGCGATTACTATACTCCGATTGTTGATAAGCACGGCAATACGATTTACGTTGACGATTACGGCAATGTTGAATACGATAATGATTTAGCGGGGCAAAACTATTTTAGAGCGGAAGATTTCAATATCGGCGAGTCGAAATTTGATTCTTTTTATCTGATTAAGCTTGAGGGCGAAACTCTTTCGAGCGACATTAATTTTTTCACGACGGCATATGCCAATGAAATTAAGTGAGGCATTTCGGCAATAAAAAATCCCCTTTCGGTTTGGAGAGGGGATTTTTTTATGTCAAAGTGAAATTTATCTTGTTAATGCCGTTATCGTATTCGTAGGAATAATTTTTGGATAGATTATGCAGAATTGCCGCGCCAAGATTATCTTCGTCGAAATCCTCAAAACTTTTATCGAGCGGATTATAATTTTTGCCCGCGCAGGTAAATTTTATGTCAATTCCGTTGTCAATCTCGGAATATGTTATATCAAGCGAAATTTTAACGGCGTCCGCGCAGGCATTATCAATCATTTCGTAAATTAATTCCTCGCAACAGAGCTGAAGGCGATTTGTTCTGCGCGGCGTCAATCCGTATTTCTCGGAGAAAGTTTGAATGCCGCCCTGCATTTTCATTAAATCAAAGTTGCGTTCGGCTATTTCATAGGAAAAATATTTTTGCTTATGTATAAATGCAATGGTTTTTGGACGTTTAGGGGCGTCGAAAATTTCTTTAGGCGTTCCCTGTTCGTAAATTTCTCCGTCGGCGAAGAATAATATTCTTGTAGCGACTTCGCGGGCAAAATTCATCTCGTGCGTTACGATTATCATTGTAAGATTCTGTTTGGCTAGCATTCTGATAACCGCAAGCACTTCGCCAACCATAGTCGGATCTAATGCGCTAGTCGGCTCGTCAAATAAAATTACTTTGGGATTCATCATAAGACTGCGGCAAATGGCGATTCGTTGTTGCTGACCGCCCGATAAAAATTCAGGATAAGCGTCCGCCTTTGAAGTCAAACCGACCTGCGCGAGTAAAGACATTGCTTTTTCGTGAGCGGCGTCTTTTTTTATGCCCAAAAGTTTTATCGGCGCGACCGTTAAATTTTCCATAACGTTCATATGGGTAAAAAGATTAAATTTCTGCCACACCATGCCCATACTGCGGCGAATTTTATCAATATCGACGTTTGGCGCGGTTATCTCCTGCCCGTCAATAAAAATTTGTCCCGCGTTCGGAATTTCTAAAAGTTCAATGCAACGAAGGAAAACACTTTTGCCGCAACCCGACCCGCCGATTATCGCAATGCGTTCGCCTTCCTCGACAGTTAAATCAATTCCGCGCAGGACTTCTAACTCGCCAAATGACTTTTTCAGCCCGTGAACTTCAATAACACTCATCTAAACGCCTCCATTAAGATTTTTTACCCGAATAACTTACTGCTGGTAAAATACTATTCGACGCGCTTAAATCTGCCTCCTTTTTAAAAACAGAATAATTTACGGAAGAATTTTCAACGATTGAGCTGATTTGATTATCAGAAACGGCAAAATTATCATCGTCAGCCATAAACCACGATTCGGCAACATTTTTTGCTGTGTAAGGTATTGTTTTTTGCGTGCCGTCCTCAATAATCGTTATATCTTTATCTGCCGCTCCTGACAAACTGATTTTCCCTTTGCCGATAGTTAAAATAACGGTGTCGCCCTTAACATTTTTCTTGCTGACAGTGCCCGACGTAAGACTGATTTTGTCGCCCGCCGCATAATTATAAATTACATCGTAGCCGTCGCCTTTATTGTAGACAAAAACATTTTCGCCATCGTCTCCGAATAAAGTATCATTTCCAGCGCCGCCTGTCAGAGTACTGTTACCGGAGCCGGAAATAATCCGATTCGCATATTCATTGCCCGTAATTTTAATATCGCCCGTCGTCGCCGAAGCATCTATATTCCTTAACCCGTTGCCATATTTATCTACCTCAAAAGACTTTTTCCAATATTTTTTATCGATTGTAGCCGTTTCGTCACTGATTTTAACCATTTCTTTGCCGTTCAGCGAATTATGTTCAAAATCGTCCTTATCAAGGTAAGTTATACCAGTCTTAGCGGCATTTTTAACCGTAATACTTCCTTTTCCGACTTTAAAAATAACATTTCTGCCGCTCGTTGAAATCTGCGCGGTGCCAGAGGCTATCTGTATCGTATCTTTTTCCTCATAATCTGTAATAACGTCCTTGCCCTCTCCGTCATAGTAAACAAAAACGTCCGCGCCTTTGCCGCCCGTCAAAGTATCGTTGCCGCCAAGACCTTCAAGCGTATCATTTCCATTACTACCGATTATTTTATTGGAATTGTCATTTCCCATAATGTCAACGCCTTGCGTGGCGGCTGTCGCGTCTATCGTAACGAGATTTTCTACATAAGTTTCAGCTTCAAATTTTTTATCGCTGTATGAACTAGAAAGAGTAATTCCGGTGCCCGCCGCGTTAATCGTGTAAGGCGTATTGGAATAAATGTAGTTGTGTTCGCCCGAAGTGTCGTAATAAGTGACAATTTTATCCGCCGCGCCTTTTACAGTGAGTTTTTCATTAAAAATAACGTCTTTGCCGCTTGTCGTGACGTTCGCCGCGCCCGATATTGAAATTTTATCTTCCGCCGCGTAATCTGTGATGATATTGTTGCCAGAATTATAAATGAACAAATCGGAGCCGGCTCCGCCCGTGATTGTATTCGACGAACCGAAAATTTTTATCGTGTCATTACCCTTGCCGCCGTTAATTGATACTTTTGAGCCGTTCACAGCGATGGTATCGGCATTTTTACTACCAGTTATCGTCGCCTTTTTATAATCGGAGGCGAAATTGAATTCATAACTGCCGCTGACCGTGACTTTATTGTTAAGCGCGGAATTTTTCAGCGTAATTTTTTTGCCGCTTATTGAAAGTCCTTTAGTCGCCTTCGCGCCTGTTATTGTCGCCAAATCTTTTGCAGTCGTCGCTTTGGAATAGGAAATTGATTTTGAATTGCTCGCCAGTGTGTAACCTGCCGTTTTGTAAGAACTTTTGTAAGTTGCAGTGCCGTTGCTGTAGCTGAACGCCGACTTTTTATTTTCTATTTTGGTAACATCATCAGCAAGCTTGATGGTATAACCGTCGCTGATTGTGACTTTTTCTTTATTGAGAGCAGAATTTTTAACCGTAACGACATTTCCGTTGACAGAAAGCCCTTTAGTTGACTTAATGCCCGTAACTGTCGCTAAAATTTCTGCGGTCGTTGCCTCTGTGTAAGAAATAGATTTGTTGTCCTTTGCAAGAGAATAACCGGCTGTTTTGTAGGAACTTTTATAAGTCGCAGTCGTTCCGTCAAGACTCCATGCCGCTTTTTTGGTTGAAGGCTTAGGAACGTCGTCATCAAGCTTTAAAGTGTATCCGTCACCGCTTATTGTAATTTTTTTCTTGTTTACAGATGATTTAGCCACAGTAACGACCTTTCCGCTGACAGAAAGTCCATTCGTTGACTTAATTCCCGTAACTATCGCCAAAATTTCTGCCGTCGTTGCCTCTGTGTAAGAAATAGATTTGTTGTCCTTTACAAGAGAATAACCAGCCGTTTTGTAGGAACTTTTATAAG
>JAFZIQ010000011.1 GCA_017554285.1 Selenomonadaceae bacterium | reverse complement strand
GCACGATTAATCACTTGCTCAATCCCCGCGACTTGATGATTCCTGACGATTACCTTGACTTGTCGACGCGCAAGGACGTGCAACTTGACGGGCGATATTTGCTGATAATGCGCGAGGCACTTTGTCCGGATCTGCGCGGAAAACTTTTGGATTCGGCGAAGAAATTTTTTGACGGAAGAATTTTCGAGCGCGGAATTTATGCCGTTACTGACGGTCGCCACTTTGAAAGCCCTGCAGAAATTTCAATGTTAAAAGGTCATGCGGATATTGTCGGACAGAGTTTGGCTCCCGAAGTTTATTTGGCAAGGGAAATCGGCGCGTGTTATGCAAATCTGTCGTTTGTCGTGAATTACGGCGAGGGAATTCGCATTTGGTCGCATGAAGTCATGAAAGATATTTTTTTCGACGCCGCGCAGATGATTGGAAATATTTTGCTCGACGCGATTAAAAATATCGACGCCGCCGAAAAGAATTGTAATTGTTTGGAACTTCGCAAGGAAACTTTGCTTAAGGAAGTTTACGAAAAGGAATGAGCCTAATTGAGAAAAGTTTTTTTGGCGGGAACGCTGACTGTATGCTTGTTATTCACGGGTTGCGGTGAAGATAAAAATGCCGACACGGATACCAAAAGCAAATTGAAGACGCTGGATTTTCAAGTCAACAATACGAGCGGTTTTCAACGTCAAGCTGTCAACTGCGAGGGCGAAAGTATCGAGGCTGAAAATCAATCCGTTGTCAACAAATCCGCCATGAATCAAATCGATTGGAGCAGTGCACCGACTTTCAACAATCAGCCCGATTTTATCCGATACCTGCGCGATTGCCGCATAGATTTGGAAGAGACGTTGCCGGTAGTGTTCACGAACGGTTTTAAGCCAGATGTCAACGATGCAATTAAAGTTGTGCCGACTTGGTACATGGAATGGACGTATAAATCTCTGGACTCGAAGACGACCGCTTATCTTTTTGAAATCAGCGAATATCCCGGTGAGCGCGTCGCATGGGCTTATAAGAACGGCGATAACTCTTTCTTGAACGAAGACGAAATGAAACTTTATAATCTTGCCGTTAAAATCGTCAACGACGCCAAAAACTTTTCCAATAATCTTTTGTGGCAGGAACTTTATATTCATGACAGGATAACCGAATTGGCAACCTATTACACGGAAAAACCTCAGCCGGCTTATGCACGATTTCAAACGGCTATCGGCGCACTCATTGACGGCAAAGCGAACTGTCAAGGTTACACCGACGCTTTTTATATGCTCGGCAACATGTGCGGAATTAAAGTCGGCAAAGTCAACGGTTATGCCAACAACGGAATGCACACGTGGAACACCGTCAATTTCAACGACGACAGGACTTATTTCACAGACGTAACTTGGGACGACGCCACATTTAAATTCAATGACACGGGCGAATATCCCACATTTGCCTACTTTAACGCGTCCACCGACATTGCGGGCACAACTCATCAATGGTTTGCCGATTATGTGCCTCAAAATTTGCAACAGACGCCCGACGGTCGGGATTTTTATTTCACACATGAATATTTTAACTCGAACGAACAATATTTCGGCTATCATTTTGATTCGGCGCAATCCGCGCTTGATTACATTGCCAAACGAATTGCCAACGGTTGGCGACTTTCTTGGATGTGCGCTCCCTATGATTCCTATTATGCAGATTATAAAAACTCTCTCAATTATTTGTTACAAAGTTTGACGAATCTGGGTTGGCGCGGCAATGTTAAAATTCACGTCCTTAATCGCGGCAACAAATATTTATTTATCACCGTAGACGCCACGCCCAATTAAAAGTCCTTGACTCCAAACTTTGGAAAATTTTTTCTGCAGTCCGCGCAGATTGTAGAATTTTTTTTTTGCGTGTTGTAGAATGGCGGCGCAAATTTTGAATATCGGAGCAAACAAAATGCAGAGTACAGATATAACGGACAAGGTTAAGAATTATATTCGATTCGGATTAATCGCCGTGTTGAGTTTGGCGGCGGCGATAGGTTACGGCGAATATAAATATTGGCACAATGACGAAGTGATTCAAATTGACGACGCCAAAATTGCAGGCACAATGGTTTCGGTTCGAGTTTTGGCAAACGGCAAAGTCAACGAACTTTTATTTGAAGACGGCGAAGAAGTCAAAGTCGGAGACGTGATAGCGCGTTTGGAAGTCGCCATAACCGAAGACGAAATTCGGCAGTTGGAAGATACTGTTCAACTTGCCAAAGATAATTACAACCAACTTGCGGCAGGACAAACCGTTATGGTTCCTGTTCAGCGCGAAAGAATAACTTATCCGCCCGCGCCTCCGCCGACAGTTAAGTATTCACAATCGACACCGTCGGGAAATTTGGCGGCATTGGAGGAAAGGGCAAATCGCATGGCTGAACTTTTTGATATGGGAGCCGTCAGCGCGGTACAAAGGGACGCCGCTCGCCGAGCCTATGAAAGTGCTTTAGCCGAGTCACAGGCACAATCGCCGACTTATGAATATTCCGCCGCGCCCGAACCGATTATCGAATATTATACCGAATACGTCGAAGAATTCCGACCGACGCCGCCCGAAGTTTTGGCGGGAGCCGCGCAGGCGATTCAACAAGCAGAATTATCATTGAACGTCGCAAGGCAAGAAGCTCGCGAAACTGACGTTATCGCGCCGGTAAGCGGGACGATTTATTACGGCGTTGAACTCGACCAAGAATTATCGGCGGGCGACAGCGTTTCAAAAATAGGAGACAGTCGCGAACTTTGGATTGAGGCGGAAGTTTCGGAGGAAATTTTTAATAAAATTCCGCTCGGCAAGCTGGTAAGTTATACGATTGATGGCAAGGAGCTTTTCGGCACAGTCATTGAAAAAATTAAACCGAACGTTCAAGAACCTGTCGAAGAAGAAATGCCGACTGTTGAATTGCCCGAAATTCCGACTTCGGAAAATGCGCCCGCCGCTTTGATTAGCGAAAATCCTTCCGCTGAAGAAAATCCCCAGCCCGAAATTGAGACTCCGCCCGTGCAGATTGAATCGCCCGAAGAAAAAATTCGTTCGATACTTGAAGACTTCAGAGAAAATCCTCAAATCGTTGAAGCTGAAGTTGAAGTTCTCGACGGGCAAAATCAGCCCGAAGAAAATTCTAAACCGACAGAAGAGCCTCCCAAGCCCGAAGAAAACGCTCAACCTGCGCAGGAAAATCCTCAACCGCCTAAAATGCTTACGGGTACCGAGAATCAGCCAAAGCCTAACGATAAATTCATCATAAAAATTTCTTTGCCCGCCGAGCGCGATTTTGAATGTCGTCCCAATACGAAAATCACAGTCAGAATTAAAATTTGAACTTCTGCAGGAAATTTTTAGCCCCGCAACGAATTATGCGGGGTATTTTGTTTCAGGAGGTTTTTTTATGCATTACGCGACCTACACTGAAAAATATTCGATGTGGGAGCTTCGGCTCCCGAAGTGATTAGCTAAAGTCAATCGTACTCGAATTATTTTTCAATCGGAGGTTTTAAAATGGACTACTCAACATATTTGAAAAAATATCCTACGGAAGACGGACGTTTCGGACGATTCGGCGGCGCGTATTTGCCTCCGCAACTCGTTCCCGCTATGAAAGAAATAACGCAAGCTTATCTGACGATTTGCCACTCGTCACAATTTATTAATGAGCTTCGCCGCATTCGTAAAGAATTTCAAGGTCGTCCGACGCCTGTTTATCACTGCGAAACACTCAGTCGCAAGCTCGGCAACTGTCAAATTTATCTCAAGCGCGAGGATTTAAATCACACGGGTGCGCATAAACTCAATCACTGCATGGGCGAAGGCTTATTGGCGAAGTTCATGGGCAAGAAAAGAATTATCGCCGAGACGGGCGCGGGACAACACGGAGTGGCACTCGCAACAGCGGCGGCATTCTTTGGTTTGGAATGTACAATTTATATGGTCGAAGTCGACATTGCAAAGCAAGCTCCCAACGTCGCCCGCATGAAAATTCTCGGCGCGGAAGTCGTTCCCGTTTCGGCAGGTCTCAAAACTTTAAAAGAGGCAGTCGACGCCGCCTTTGAAGACTATCTGCAGAATTACAAGGACACGATTTATTGTATCGGCTCGGCTGTAGGTCCTCATCCGTTCCCGATGATGGTTCGCGATTTCCAATTTGTTGTCGGCGAAGAGGCTCGCGCACAATTCAAAGAAATGATGGGCTTTTTGCCGGACGTTATTACGGCTTGCGTGGGCGGCGGCTCCAATTCAATCGGATTCTTCCTGCCGTTTATTGACGACCCTGTTGAGATTGTCGGCGTTGAGCCGCTCGGACGCGGAGAAAAATTGGGCGACCATGCCGCGTCGATGACTTACGGCACGGAAGGCATTATGCACGGTTTTGATTCGATTATGCTTAAGAATTCTGACGGCGAACCGGCTCCCGTGTATTCGATTGCAAGCGGTCTGGATTATCCGAGCGTCGGTCCCGAACATGCATTTTTGCGCGAAGTCGGGCGCGTGAATTATGACGTTGCCACAGACAGAGAAGCTGTCGATGCATTCTTCAAGCTCAGTCGTTATGAAGGAATCATTCCCGCGCTTGAAAGTTCTCATGCGTTGGCTTATGCAATGCGTCGCGCTAAGGAAATGGGTAAAGGCTCAATTCTCGTGAACTTAAGCGGGCGCGGCGATAAAGATTTGGATTATGTGATTGAGCATTACGGCTACGGCGAAGAATTTAAGGATTTCTAAGGCATGGAGCAAATTTCGCAAGCTTTTCTGACCTTTATAGATTCGTGGGGATATTTTGCCGTAGCAATTCTTATGGCAATGGAAAATGCGTGCATTCCCGTTCCGAGCGAATTGATTTTGGGATTTGCGGGCTATCTTGTCAGTGCGGAGCGTATGACTTTTACGGGCGCGATGATTGCGGGCATGATTGGCGGCATGGCGGGTTCAATCTTTGCTTACGTCGTCGGAGCGACGGGCGGCAGAAAATTCGTCGACAAGTACGGGAAATATTTCTTCATAAAAAAATCTCACGTCGACCTTGCGCAGAATTGGTTTGATAAATATGGAATCCGCGCAGTATTTTTCAGCCGCATGTTGCCGGTTATCAGAACGTTTATATCATTGCCGGCGGGATTTGCCCGCGTGAACTTCAAACAATTTTTATTCTACACATTTGCAGGCTCGTTGCCTTGGACGGCGTTGATTTTATATGCCGGACTTTTGTTGGGCGATAACTGGGAATATTTATTGGAACTGGGACATAAATTCAGCGCGGCATTCATAGTAATCAGTATCGCAATAATCGTGTGGCTTTACTTCAGAAGAAGAAAATAAATCGCCGTGAGCGCAAAATAAGGACCGTAAGCAAAATAACTCTTACGGTCTTTTTTCTTTGCCAAAATCAAAAGTAAAGCAACGACTCCGCCGGTAATTGTCCCGAAAAGTACGACGTTCAAAAGTTTTTCGGTGCCGAGCCAAAACCCCAATGCCGCAATTAATTTTATATCGCCGCCGCCGAGTGCGCCCTTTGAAACTATGGCGAGCAATAAAAAAATTCCTCCGCCGATAACTGCTGCCGTTGCGTAGTCGAAAAAAGCTGAATTCGTTTGCCACGAATAAATTGCGCCGATTATCGCCAGCGGCAATGTCATTGCGTCGAAGAGCATATATTGTTCAAAGTCCGTTATCGTCATCAACATTAACAGGAAAACTGCCGCGACCGTCCATAAATCTTTCGACAGGTAAATTAAAATTGCAAGCGAGCAAAATAAAATCGGCTTGCGAAATCGGGCGCGACTTGCAATTTCTTCGGGAAATGTCAGCTCCGAATTGTTAAGATAAAGTTTATCAATCCACAGCGAACCCGCGCAGGTTAATACCAAACTCAATAAAATTTTTTCCAACATTTAATCCCTCCCCATGTTTGAGGACAGGGGTTTCATAAAAAATTTCTCCGTGTCAAAGAATCAGCCTCATAACTCGCCGCTAAAGCTATAGCCAATGCGTCAGCCGCGTCATCGGGTTTGGGCGGCTCGTTCAGATTTAGAATCTTCGTCACCATGTAAATTACTTGCTCCTTAGTCGCGCCGCCGTAGCCCGTGATTGACTGCTTAACTTCATTGGGAGTTATTTCGATAACGTCAAGATTATTTTGCGCCGCGCAGAGTAAAACAATCCCGCGAGCTTGCGCAACGGCAATGGCGGTTGTCGAATTCTTTCCGAAAAAAAGTTTCTCGACGCCCATGATTTGAGGTTGAAAATTTTTAATCAGAGCGTCGAGTTCGGTATAAATTTTTAAAAGTCTGTCTTGCATACGAGCTTGAGGAGCGGTAGTTATGACGCCGAAATTAACGGGCGACAAATTCCCGCCGAACGATTCCACAAAGCCGAAACCGCAAATGGCGGAGCCGGGATCTATCCCAAGAGCAATCATTCTGCAAATTCGTAGTTGCCGTAAATATTTTGAACGTCGTCATCTTCTTCGAGGGCGTCAAGTAATTTCTGCATTTTTTCTGCGTCCTTATCGGCAAGGGCAACGGTAGTATCCGGAACTTGAGTAATTTCGGCTGAAGCAGTTTCGATACCCTTTTCGGCAAGGGCATTTTCAATCGCGTTAAAATCGTCGGGGTCGGCAGTTATCTCGAAGGATTCATCATCAGCTTCAAAATCTTCCGCGCCCGCGTCCATAACAATTTCCATAAGCGCATCTTCATCATCAAACGTTTCCTTATCGACGGTGAAGACGGCTTTCTTTTTGAACATCCAGCCGACACAACCGTTTTCGCCGAGATTGCCGCCGTGCTTGCTGAATATGTGGCGGATATTGGCGGCAGTGCGATTGCGATTATCGGTAAGAATATCGAGCATGAGAGCCGCGCCGCCGGGTCCGTAGCCTTCATAGGTAATTTCTTCGTAATTGGAAGTATCGGAGGCACCCAGCCCCTTTTGGATAGCGCGATTGATATTGTCTTTGGTAACGTTATTGGCTTTAGCCTTGCTGAGGGCGAGTTTAAGGCGCATATTGCCTGTAGGGTCTGCGCCGCCCATTTTGACTGCGATAGTAATTTCGCGGCTGATTTTGGTTGTCATAGCTCCGCGAATAGCGTCGTTAGCTCCTTTTTTACGTTTAATGGTCGCCCATTTGGAATGACCTGACATTAATTTAACCTCCTTAGTTGGCAGGGACTAATAACTCCTAATCCCTAATCCCTAATCCCTGTGTATCTGTAAACTTCAGTCCAACCGCGATTGTAAGCGGAATAAAAATCGATTTCGCCGCCTTGATCTCCCGTTTCATAAGAGCCGCCTTTTGGAGTATGAACGCCTTTAGCTTCAACGGTTAATCCGTTGCCGATATAAATTGCAACGTGCCTTTCGGGATTGCAAAGAATATCGCCGCGCACAAGATTATCTTTGACTTCATACCACGAAAATTTTTGCCAGCCGCCGTCAATGCTTAAGTCGTCCCAAATGGTATCGGCGTCGCCTGTATATTGTTTGCCGTCGTAGCGACTCATGAAGAGCGGATTTTTATGCCAATTCTCAATGATGTTAAAGCCCGCGTGATTGAAAGCGTGATAGACGAGCGAAGAGCAATCATAATCGGGCGATTCTCTGGAGCCTTGATAAGGCGGCATACCTTGCGAATAGCCGTGAGAATCATCATTGGCAATATTGACGGCGAATTGAACGGCGGCTTCAACGTCAGCCGCCTGCGCGGAATTCATAAATAAGCAAGCGACCGCGCAGATTGTGATTAAAAACTTTTTAAGAATAAAAATTCCTCCTCAGTTTCCGGAGAATTTATCGCGAAGAATGACATCATGCGAGCCGCCTTCGACGATACTGACTGACGAAACCAAAGTTATTTTAGCCTTATCGCGTAACTCGGCAAGACTTAACGCGCCGCAGTTGCACATTGTCGAGCGGATTTTGGCAAGCGTACTTTCGACGTTATCTTTAAGCGAACCGGCATAGGGAACGTAAGAATCAACGCCTTCCTCAAAAGATAATTTCTTATCGCCGCCCAAGTCGTAACGTTGCCAGTTGCGAGCGCGGTTTGAACCTTCGCCCCAATATTCTTTGTAATAAGTGCCGTTGATTCTGATTTTATCGGTCGGCGATTCGTCGAAACGGGAAAAATATCTGCCGAGCATAAGGAAATCCGCGCCCATAGCAAGCGCAAGCGTCATGTGGTAATCATGGACAATGCCGCCGTCTGAACACACGGGAATATAAACGCCCTTTTCCTTAAAGTATTCGTCGCGAGCTTTGCAAACGTCGATAACCGCAGTAGCTTGCCCGCGTCCGATGCCTTTAGTTTCGCGAGTAATGCAGATTGAGCCGCCGCCGATACCGACTTTGACGAAATCCGCGCCCGCGTCGGCTAAAAATCTGAAACCTTCAGCGTCGACAACATTGCCCGCACCGACTTTGACATCTTCGCCAAAATTTTTATGAATATATTCGAGAGTGATTTTCTGCCACTCACTGAATCCTTCGGACGAATCGATACAAAGGACATCTGCGCCCGCCTTCAACAATGCCGGAACACGCTCGGCATAATCGCGAGTATTAATGCCCGCGCCGACAACGTAACGTTTCCGCCTGTCAATAAGTTCAAGGGGATTAATTTTATTGTCTGTGTAATCTTTGCGGAAAACCATATAGCGGAGGCGTTGCTTTTTATCGATAAGCGGGAGCATATTCAATTTATGTTCCCAGATTAAATCGTTCGCCATAGGCAAAGTAGTTGTATCGGCGTCCGCGCAGATTAATTTCTCAAAAGGCGTCATGAAATTTTGAACCAATTCATCGCCCGTCATGCGAGTAATCCGATAATCGCGGCTGGTAACTATTCCCAAAAGTTTACCGGTCGGCTTGCCGTCGTCAGTTACTGCCATAGTCGAATGCCCTGTTTCCTCAAGCAGTTGGAGCATTTCGCGCAAAGTATTTGTAGGTTTAAGATTTGAATCGCTTGAGACAAAGCCCGATTTATAATTTTTGACACGAGCAACCATAGCGGCTTGATTCTTGATTGATTGAGAGCCGAAGATAAAAGAAATGCCGCCTTCTTTGGCAAGCGCGATAGCCATAGTGTCATTGGAGACAGATTGCATAATGGCGGAAGTCATGGGGATATTGATAACGAATTTGCAATCTTCGCCGCGACGAAATCTAACCAGTGGAGTGGAGAGGTCTACGTTTTTGGGAATGCAATCAACAGAAGAATATCCCGGTACAAGGAGATATTCTCCAAAAGTGTGAGACGGTTCTTGATAATAAAATGCCAATTCAATCCCTCCCGTGAAATAGAACGTTTTTGTATCAATTCGGCAAATAAGGTTTAAATCCTGCATGAAAAAAAGGAGCCTCGACAAAACTGTCGAGACTCCAAACCTTTAAACTGTTAAATTATCAATCTGTCAATGTATTAATCTGTCAAACTTATTCGGTTTTATTACCTGCTACAAAGTCGTTGCCTTCTACGTGATAAGCAGGTTGTCCTTCTTGTCCGCCGAGTATGAACGTCGCATTTGCCGCATCGTTGACTGTGAGCTTGCCGCCGTCTTTGAAGTTAATCGTGATAGCGTCATTATTGAACTCGGTACCCGCGAGATTTTCAAGTGTGACTGCCGACAGATAGACAACGTCGCCTTCTTGAGTGCCGGTGATTGTATCGTTGCCGTTGCCGTTCGTGTAGAAGAACATATTCTGTCCGCTGCCGCCGACCAACAAGTCGTCGCCGCCGTTGCCGCCCCACAGACTGTTGCTGACTGTGCCGCCGTAAATCGTGTTGTCGAGGTCGTTACCTGCCAACTCTGCCTTAACAAACGCGTCGCGTGCGTCAATCGTTCTGATG
>JAFZIQ010000079.1 GCA_017554285.1 Selenomonadaceae bacterium | reverse complement strand
GTCATTTTTCTTTTGGCGAGGAAATGAACATGCAAATGCGGAACAGTCTGTCCGCCGTCTTCGCCTGTGTTAATTGTGAGTCGGAAACCTGATTCGGCAACTCCGAAATCGGCGGCGAGTTTCGGAACCACGTCAACGAAAATGTGCGCGGCGAGTTCCTTATCTTCCGTTTGAAAATGCGCGACGCTTTGAATATGTTTTTTCGGGACAATCAAAACGTGAATCGGAGCCTTCGGCGATAAATCTTTGAACGCAATAACAGTATCGTCCTCGTAAACCTTCTGCGCGGGAATTTCGCCCGCCGCTATCTTGCAAAAAATACAATCAGCCATTTTAAAACCTCCTATGAAAATTTATTTGGCGGCGACAACATGACGAACGCCGTAATATTGAGCAACCAAAATATTTATGTAGTAATTCGGATTTTCCTCAATGCCCGCGAGAAATTTCAAATAGGGAACAGCCGTCCGGTCGCCGTGAATTTTATCGAAGCGATGACTAATCGGCAGAGGCGGCAACTCAATCAGCTCAAGTTCAGCGTTGCGCTCAATGTGTCAGATTTGCCGCCGCGTCGCGTTGAAAATCGAAATGTCGACGTAGATTAACGTCAGGCAGTAAGTCGTCAGCACGGTCGCTAAAGTCGTCGAGACGCCGCGCAGAAATCTTTTGGGTAAGTTCAGCGTGGGGTTGAAACGTTGCCAATCCAATTTCAAAATCGCGCTCGTCGCGGCGACCAAAATGAAAGTCATAGACGGCATTGTCGAGCGCAAATTAAATTCTGGCGAGAAAAGCATCATCGTCGGCACGAGCAAGCCCACCGCCGCGAATTCCAGCATTAAAATTTCCGCAATGTTCAGTCGCCCGAAGTCGCGCCGCAAAAAATAAATCAGCACTGGCAAGAGTATGATTAAGTCGACAAGCACAATGTGCAAGAAAGATCCGGTCAGGTTGGCGAGAAAAATTTCCAACGTGTAATGGAAATTCGGGTGAGCAAGCTCCAGCCTTACAAAATTGCCCGGTGCAAATATCATGAACGCGCAACCGATTATCAACGACGCCAATCCCGCGACCATCCAAGAAGGAACTTTCCCCCTACGAATTTTATATGTGGCAAGTAACATAAGCGTAAGAAAAATTGTCGCCAACGCTCCCGCCTCATTTGACCAGCCCGCCGCTAACCCAAGCAAAATCATCAGCAAAAAGGTTAAGATAGAGTTGCCTGCCTCGCTCGACCGCAACGCTTCGACATACGGCGTTAAGAAAAACAGTTGAAAGAACGCCATCCAAAGATAATTGCAAGAGCCTGTCAGCCAAAACATTGTGTTTATCGAATAGGCTCCAAAAATAAACAAGCTTAAAAAAATCCAGACGAGCGCCGCCTGCGAAAGTTTAAATTGCCTGTTGGAGAGCTTAAATATTGTCAGCACAAAGAAAATAAAAATCAGAGTGTTCGCCACGTCGAAAGCGGGTTTGCCGAGCCAAACAAAAAATTGAATCAGCCCGTGCGCGAAAATTCTACCGCCCCACGTGAAGTAATGCGACTTCAAGGATTGAAAAATATCGCTAAAAGATTCGACACGTTGTCGCGTTGCAATCTCTGGAGAATCCACATTCATTGCCGCCAAATTTCCGCCGTGTTCGCCATCCCAAATAAAAGCGTAGGAATAATCGTCGTAAGAGAGCGGCAACAACGCCGTCCGCACGAAAAAAAATCCCGCGAGGATTAAAAGCAAAGTACACGTTCGCGAATGAGTCCGATTATTCAAGACAAGTTCCTCCTTTTTAATTATCGGCGGCGACAACATGACGGACGCCGTAATATTGCGAAACCAACATGTTCAAACAAAAATTCGGGTTCTCGTTAATGCCCGCGAAGAAATTCAGATAAGGAACTGCCGTTCGGTCGCCGTGAACTTTTTCAAAGCGATGACGTATAGGCATTCGCGGCATAGGAATCGGGTCGGCTTGAGCGTTTCGCTGAATAAATCGGACTTGCCGCCGCGCCGCGTTGAATATTGAAATGTCAACGTAGATAAACGTTACAAAGTATGCAAACAGAATCGAAGTCAAAGCTATCGAGATTCCGCGTTGAAATTTTTTAGGCAAGTTCAGAGATAATTTTAAATGTTGCCGCTCCATTTCCAAAATCGCGCTCGTCGAGGCGACTAAAATAAAAGTCAGTGACGGTATCGAGACGCGCAAATTAAATTCGGGCGAAAATAACATTGCGGTCGGCACGAGCAAGCCCGTTACGGTAAACGCCAACATTAAAATTTCCGCCATATTTAATCCCGAAGATTTTCGTTGCAAAAAATAAATGAACATCGGGATTAACGCAATTAAATCTGCCGCAACAACTCTGTCAAAGCCGTTTGTCAAATGTTCAAAGAAAATCGCCGACGTGTAATGAAAATTCGGGTGAGCAAATTCCAATCGCGCAAAATTGCCGGGCGCAAGTATCATGAATGCGCAACCGATTACCAACGACAAAAGCCCCGCTATCATCCAAATTCTGAAAATCCCTCGCGCTTTGCACATGATAACCAAAAAAATCGTTAAACAAACCGTCGCCAATGCGCCCGCCTCATTCGACCAGCCCGCCGCCAAGCCCAATAATATCATCAGCAAAAAATTTAAAATCGAATTGCCCGCCTCGCCCGTTCGCAACGCTTTGACATACGGCGTTAAGAAAAATAATTGGAAAAATGACATCCACATATAATTACAAGAACCCGTCAACCAAAACAAACTCATCAGCGACGCCGCCGAGAATAAAAATAAACTAAGGAAAATCCAAATCAAAGCTTGTCTGGAAATTTTAAGCCATGTGTTAGATAAATTTATTATCGTCAGCACCAAGAAGATAAACATTATCGTATTGGCAACGTCGAAAACAGGTTTGCCCAGCCATATGAAAAACTGCGCGAGTCCGTGCGCGAAAATTCTCCCGCCCCATGTAAAATAATGCGACTCCATTGATTGAAAAATATCGTTCAAAGATTCGACGCGTTGACGGGTTTCGACTTCAGGCGAACCGAATTGCATTTGCTCCAAGTTGCCGCCGTGTACTCCGTCCCAAATAAAAGCGTAGGCGTAATCGTCATGGCTTAAAGGCAATAACGTCGTCCGAACGAAGAAAAATCCCGCAAAGATTAAAAACAAAATCAGCGACCGCGAAGAGTTCAACGTCTGATTTATCCATTGAAAGAAAGTCAAAGAAAATTCTCCTTACTTTAACAAAGCAACGGCTTTCGAGAGAGTTTCGCCGATATTTTCACGGATAATGAGTTCGGCGTCGGCGTCCGCGTGAGTTGCCGTCTTGTTTATCAAAACCAAATGCCGCCCTCTGAAATAATCAATCAGCCCCGCCGCAGGATAAACTATTAAACTCGTGCCGCCGACAATCAATGTATCCGCGTCGGCAATCGCCCGAATCGAATTGGCAATCGTCTCGTCATTGAGATTTTCGCCGTAAAGTACAACGTCGGGTTTGACAATGCCGCCACATTTCTTGCAGTGAGGCACGGGAATATTATTCATTATAAAATCAACGTCATACTTCGCGCCGCATTTGACGCAATAACTTCGCAAAATCGAGCCGTGCAACTCATAAACGACTTTGGAGCCGGCAAGCTGATGAAGTCCGTCAATATTTTGCGTGACAACCGCGCTTAAAATCCCGCGACGTTCCAATTCGGCAAGCGCAAGATGTCCCGCGTTCGGTTTGGCGTCCAAATAAACAAATCGTTCGCGATAGAATGCAAAAAATTCTTCGGGGTGATTCACAAAAAATCTGTGCGACGCCATTTCTTCGGGCGAAAAAGTTTGATTGAGCTTCTGATTGTAAATGCCCGACGCGCTCCGAAAATCGGGAATGCCCGATTCGGTCGACATGCCTGCGCCGCCGAAAAATACCGCGCCGGCACTGTTCGATAATATCTCTGCCAATTTTTCTATGTCAGTCATTTCCGTTGCCTCCGATTTTTATAGGAATTTTAAATCACTGCGCGGCATTTGGCAAATTTTTTTAATCGTTGACGGCAACAATCCCTTTAATCCCGTAATATTGCGAAGTGATGACGTTGCGGCAATCTTTAGGATTTGTATCAATGCCGCCGAAATGCGCCATGTAATAGCGCGTCACTCTGTCGCCGTGAATCGCGTCGAAACGATGAGAAATCGGCACGGGCTTTAAGGAAATCAATTCGACCTCTTTATTGTTTTGAAGAAATTCCTCCGTTTGACACGTCGCCTTGAAAAATTGAACGTCCATATAAATCAGCGTCAAGAAATATGCAATGAACACGGCGATTAATCCCGCAGAAATTCCGCGCAGAATTTTTTCCGATAAAATTTTAATCGGGCGACGTTCCAATTCCAAAATCGCTGTGGAGGCGGCGACCAATGCGAAAATCATTGAAGTTATCGAAACGCGCAAAGTAAATTCAGGCGAAAAAAGCATTATCACGGGCACGAGGAAACTTGCCGCCGTAAATGCCGCCATTAAAATTTCCGTCGTGTTCAATCGTCCGAAAAAATTTCTCCGCAAAAAATAAATCCACACGGGCAACAGCGCAATCAAATTCGCTCCGACGACTCGCGGGAATTCTGTCGTTAAATGTTCTAAGAAAACTTCCAAGCTGTAATGAAAATTCGGGTGTGAAAATTCCATGCGCACCAAATTTCCCGGCGAAAACATCATGAACGCGCAACCGATTATCAACATGACGAATCCCGCCGTCATTTGCGGTCGATAAACTTTTCGCGCCTTGCAAAGTTTCATTAAGAAAATTGTCAAGCAGATTGTCGCCAAAGCTCCCGCCTCATTCGACCAACCCGCCAAAAATCCGAGCGGTATCATCAACCAAAAATTTAATGGCGCGACGTTTGAGCGCAGGGCGTTGACGTAGGGAATCAGGAACAGCATTTGCACGAGTGACATCCACATATAATTACAGGAGCCTGTCAGCCAAAACATTGTCGTCATCGACCACGCCGATAAAATAAACAGGCTGAAAAATATCCACAGCAAAACATTTCGGGAAAATTTAATCTGCGCGGCGGCGAGTTTGATTATCGACAATACCAACGCGATAAAGACGATTGTATTTGCCACGTCAAAGGCGGGCTTGCCAATCCACATGAAAAATTGAACGATTGAATGCGCAAAAATTCTGCCGCCCCATGTGAAATAATGCGACCACATTGAATCAAAAATATCTCCGAACGAATCGACACGCTCGCGAGTTTCGACTTCGGGCGAGCCAATCATCATCATCTGTAAATTGCCGTCGTGTTCGCCGTCCCAAATAAAGGCGTAGGCGTAATCGTCATAGGCAAGCGGCATTAAAATTGTTCGTATGAAAAAAAATCCCGCAAAAATCGCGAATAAAATCTGCGGGCGCAAAAAATATCTCAAGCCAAATCCTCCTTAAGTTTTTCCGAAATTTTAATTCACCGCGCAGACTTTGGCAACTTGAAATTTGTTTTTGATTTGATATAATGCGGCGCGTAACAATTTTAAGGAGGCAACTTTTTATGAAAGGAAAATTTTTAGCCGCAATGACTTTGGCGATGTCGCTTGTATTTACGGGTTGCGGCGGCGGAGATAATGCAGGCGGAGATAAACCTGCTGCAAATTCGGAGACGACTTTAAAAATCGGCGCGACGCCCGCTCCGCACGCAGAAATTTTGGAGCAGATTAAGCCCGACCTCAAGGAGCAGGGAATTAATCTTGAAATCGTCGAGTTTAACGATTATGTTCAGCCGAATATCGCGCTTAACGATAAGGAGCTTGACGCGAACTTTTTCCAGCACGAACCCTATCTGAATGATTTTGTCAAAGAACATAAAGACCTTAAGTTGAAGAATGTCGGCGGCGTTCACGTTGAGCCTA
The DNA here is from genome assembly GCA_017554285.1 of Selenomonadaceae bacterium. Classification (GTDB taxonomy): domain Bacteria; phylum Bacillota; class Negativicutes; order Selenomonadales; family Selenomonadaceae; genus Quinella. The sequence goes on along the minus strand of JAFZIQ010000079.1, from coordinate 18,908 downwards.
TGGGCGTTTACTCCAAGAAGATTAAAGATTTGAAGGAACTCGCTGACGGCGCAACGGTTTCAATCCCGAACGACCCGACAAACGGCGGACGCGCTTTACTGCTTTTGCAAAAGGCTGATTTGCTCAAGCTTAAAGACGGCGTAAAAGAAACTGCGACCGTTCAAGACATTGCCGAGAATCCCAAAAATTTGGTGATTCAGGAAGTCGAAGCGGCTCAACTCCCGCGCACTCTTGAAGACGTGGACATTTCGATTATCAACACGAACTTTGCGCTCAATGCCGAGCTTAATCCGATGAAGGACGCGCTTTTTATCGAGGATAAGGATTCGCCTTACGTCAATATCATCACCGTCCGCGAAGGCGACGAAAACCGCGAAGACATTCAAAAACTTTTGACGACGATTAAATCCGACAAAGTTAAGAAATTTATCGAGGACAAATATCAAGGCGCGATTGTTCCCGCGTTCTGAAAAATTTTTTGAGCAATCTCCTGCAAATGCGGGCAGGTTGCTTTTTTTGTGCCAATGTGTAAAATATTTTTCAATCGGAGGTAGAGTTATGAACGAAAAAATTTTGGGCGAAATGCCGTTGCGAACGTGGCGATGGCTGGGCGTCAATGAATTAAAAACTTCTGCGCAGGTTGAAGAAAAATTTATAGAAGTCGGCGACGGCGAGACACAAAAAATTTCCGAGATAAACCTTGCGGCGGAAAATATTGCGCGGCGCATAAAAATTTCAGTCGGGAAATCTGCGCGGGTAGAATTTATTACGGCGGACTTGGGACGCGGCGATTATTCGGCTGATGTGGAAATCGATTTGCGCGGTGATGATTCGTCGGCAGATTTGGAGGCGGTTTATTTCGGCGACGGCAAGCGCAAATTGGATTTTAACTATGTGATTCGACAACACGGCAAGCGGACTTCGGCGAATATGAACGTGCGTGGAGCTTTAACGGAGCATTGCGACAAGATTTTTCGCGGAACGTTAGATTTTCAACGCGGCGCGAAAGGCTCAACCGGTCGCGAGCTTGAGGAAGTGATAATTCTTTCGTCGGGCACGCGCAATCGTTCGGTACCTTTAATGCTTGCGGCAGAAGATGAAGTTGACGGACATCACGCGGTAAGCGTCGGGCGGCTTGACGAAGAAAAGATTTTCTATCTGATGAGTCGCGGTCTTGATAAGTCAGAGGCGGAACGGTTAATCGTCGAGGCGGCATTTAATCCCGTCATAGAAAAAATTTCTGATGAAAATCTGCGCGGCGAACTGTTAGAAAATCTGCAGAGGAGGCTTTCTAATGCAAGAGAGTGAATTATATTACTTGATGTATAAACTTCTTTCGCCTAAAGAGAATCCTGAATGCGGGCGGCTCTATCTTGAACTTTTTGATAAACATGTTTTGCGCCTTGAAATGAGTAAGAAAGAATTAGAACACGCAAGAGTTTTTGTAGACAGTTCAAAAGTTCCCGAAGAAGATAAGTATCATATGCAATTTATAGAAAATAAACGAAAACGAATAGATTTGCTAATTATCACGAATAAACGTTTCATACCGATTGAAGTAAAGATTGATGCGGACGATCAACCTAATCAATGTCGCGATTATTGGCGCGAGGCAGAAAAATATCATGAAACATATTCTTTAAGTGAGCCGCCCGTTCTCTACTACTTGACGCCGGAGGGTTATTTTCCTTCAATAGAAAGTGCAAAAAATTTTAGTTACATAGGTGATTTAAATCTTGTTCGTTTGGACAAAATTGATAACGTGGCGTTTCGTTCGGAGCTTCTCCATTGGCTTGAAGCTTGCCGAAAACAAACGCCAAAAAATTCTTCTTGCACACGAAGATTGGAACAGTTATATGACGAAATTACGGAAATTATCCGCAGGCTTTGCAGGACGGAGCCGCATTTGGAAAAGTGTATGCGCAAATTTTTCACGGCACTTGATGCACGCTTTACCGAAAGTTTTTGCAGGCGTTATCGTCTCAAGCGTGGTAGTAATCGTCGCGGAGAGATTGGCGATTATCACACGTATAGACGTTATATAGACAGATTTTTTGGCAAAGAGTTTGCCGAATCGGCAATAGCTCTCCTTTGCACTGACTCTGACGGGAACATTATAAAGCTTGCCAGAAATAAATACCTTTGCTTTTATTTGGGTGGTTATAACGGCATAGCAAATAATCTTGGTTGTCCAACGACGTTCAGCGCAAGCTTTCTTATTTTTGACCACAGCGAGGGCGAATGTCTTTATGAACCTGAGGACATTAAACGACTTCTCGGCGGGAAAAATATTTTGCCCGAAGAATTCGTTAAAAACCGCAGTAAGAAATTATCCGGCATGATTGGTTGGACAGAATTACACGACGCGCACGGCAATACGATTGATTTTAAAAACGTCGACAAGACTTTGAGGCAATTTAGGACGCAAGAAGACATTGACAGCGCAGTCGAACACATCATGACAGAGATAAAAAAACTTTTGGAGAGGTTTGTTTATGGATAAAAATTTTTTGAATGACTTTCCGATATTGCATAGCCGAATGAACGGACACCCAATCGCTTACCTGGACAACAGCGCGACCACTCAAAAACCCGAAAGCGTCGTTCGTTCGATTTGCGGCTACTACGGCGGTTGCAATGCCAATCCTCATCGCGGCGTTTATGAACTAAGCGTTCGCGCCACCAAAGTTTACGAGGACACGCGCCGCAAGGTTGCCAAATTTCTCAACGCAAAATCTGCGCGGGAAATCATTTTCACCAAAAACGCAACCGAATCTTTAAATCTTGTCGCCTATAGTTACGGCTTGAATAATTTGCACGCGGGCGACGAAATTTTAATCACAATCGCCGAGCACCATTCAAATCTTGTCGTTTGGCAGAGAGTGGCTCAAGCGACAGGTGCGAAATTGAATTACATTTACCTTGACGCGGACGGAAATTTATCGCAGGCTGATATTGATAAAAAGTTGACGCCTCGCACGAAAATTTTAGCCGTAACTCAAATTTCAAACGTTTTGGGTTTGGTAAATGACATTAAAAAACTTTCCGCGCAGGCTCACGAAGTCGGCGCAATTATCGTAGTCGACGGAGCGCAATCGGTACCCCATATTCCCGTTGATGTTCAAGATTTGGACGCGGACTTTTTGGCATTTTCGGGACATAAAATGTTGTCGCCTATGGGAATCGGAGTTTTATACGGCAAGAAAAAACTTTTGGAGGAAATGCCTCCGTTTCTAAGCGGCGGCGATATGATTGAATACGTCGAAGAACAAACTGCAACTTATGCCGAATTGCCGCAGAAATTCGAGGCGGGCACTCAAAACGTCGGAGGCGCGGCGGGTTTAAGCGCGGCGATTGATTATCTTCAAAACGTCGGCTTTAAAACGATTGAGCGCATTGAAAAAGATTTAACGTCCTTTGCGATTGCCGAGCTGAAGAAAATTCCCTACGTCGAGTTGTACGGTTGCGACGCGGCGAACAAAGTCGGCATTGTCACTTTCAATATAAAGGACGTTCACCCGCACGACGTGGCAACGATTCTTGATTCGGAAGGCGTTGCAATTCGCGCAGGTCATCATTGCGCCCAGCCGCTTATGAAATATTTGGGACAGAATTCTACTTGCCGAGCGAGTTTTTATTTTTACAACACGCGGCGCGACGTTGAAAGATTAATCGAGGCAGTTCAAAAAGTCAGGGGGATAATGCGGCTTGCTTGAAAATATTTACACGGAATTAATTGCCGAACACAGTCAATCCAAAGAAAATCGGCGAGCTTTGGCAAATGCGACGATAAAGGAACGCGGACACAATCCGAGTTGCGGCGACGAAATTACTTTGGAGCTTGAGATTGCCGACGGCGTGATAAAAGATGCGGCTTTCGGCGGTACGGGTTGCGCCATTTCGCAAGCGTCAACCGATATGATGATTGATTTAATGCGCGGCAAAACAATCGACGAGGCAAAACGTCTTGCAGAACTTTTTATCGGCATGATTCACGGCGACATAATCGACGATAACGAACTTGAGGAGCTTGATGAGGCGGCGGCTTTGAAAAATATTTCTACAATGCCCGCCCGCGTTAAATGCGCAACGCTTGCTTGGCATACTCTCGACGCGGCTATAAAAAATTCGGGCGGTGATAAACTTGCTTGAAAAATTTCAAAAGGTCGAAGAACATTTTGCAGAAATCGAATCACGTTTGGGCGACCCGTCGGTTGTGGCGGACGTTAATAAATTTACCAAACTCACCCGCGAACACGCCTCACTTTTGCCCATAATCAACAAGCTCCGCGAATATAAAAAAATCCTCGCGCAGATTGAGGAAGATAAAAATTTATTGGAGACTTCAACCGACGAAGATTTAAAAACATTGGCGGCTGAAGAACTCGCCGAGCTTAAAAAAGCCAAAATCGAATTGGATTCCGAATTGCCGATTTTACTTTTGCCCAAAGACCCCAACGACGATAAAAATATCATCATGGAAATTCGGGGCGGCGTCGGCGGCGAAGAGGCGGCACTTTTCGCGGGCGATTTATTCAGAATGTATGTCCGTTATGCCGAGCGGCAAGGTTGGAACGTCGATATTGTTGATTCAAATCCGACGACCATAGGCGGCTTTAAGGAAATAATTTTTACGATTGACGGAGCGGGCGCGTTCAGTAAATTAAAATATGAAAGCGGCACTCATCGCGTCCAAAGAGTTCCCGTCACAGAATCGGGCGGAAGAATTCATACCAGCGCGGTAACGGTCGCCGTCATGCCCGAAGTTGAGGAAGTCGACGTTACGATTAATCCTAATGATTTGCGAATCGATACCTACTGCGCAAGCGGCGCGGGCGGGCAATACGTCAACAGAACCGAGACCGCAATTAGAATTACGCACTTGCCGACGGGAATTGTCGTACAGTGTCAAGACGAAAAATCTCAACTCAAAAATAAGGAAAAGGCTATGCGTGTCCTTCGCGCCCGCGTTAAAGATTTGGCTGTTCGCGAACAAACTGAGGCGATTGCCGCCGACAGAAAAAGTCAAGTCGGCTCCGGCGACAGGAGCGAACGTATTCGCACTTATAATTTCCCTCAAGGGCGCGTCACAGACCACAGAATCGGCTTGACGCTTTACAAAATCGATTCCATTTTGAACGGCGACTTGGACGAAATTATTTCCGCGCTGATAACTGCCGACCGTTCAAAGAAATTGGCTGCCGAAACTTAAAATTTTAAATATGCCGTTGAGCTTATGCTCGGCGGTAATTTTTTTTATTGAATCTGAAAAATCTTTGTAGTATATTTATCCCGTGATTATAAAATAATTCTCGATTGGAGGCTTGCTTATGCATGTAGACTTAGATTTTCCTGAAAAAGTCCTCGATATGGTCTCAACTATCACTCTTCTTGACTTCTTCGACATCATTATTGTTGCCGCTATCCTTTATAAATGTTATCAAATGATTCAAGATACCCGCGCCATCACTTTGGTAAAAGGTTTAATGGTTATCATAGCTCTGACTATCATTTGCGGCTGGTTAAATCTTCATGTTATATCTTGGTTGTTGCAGAAAAGTTCCGAATGGTTATTGATAGCATTGCCGATTTTATTCCAGCCCGAATTGCGGCGCGGGCTTGAACATTTGGGGCAAGGACAATTTTTCAGTCACGGAGCCTCGCTAATGGACAAGAAAGAGGCTGATACTGTCGTTGAGGAGATAGTCAAGACGGCGAAAAAACTTTCACAGACCAAAACCGGCGCACTCATGGTTATCGAACGCGAAATGAAATTGAATGATATTAGTTATACGGGCATTCATATTGACGGAATTATTTCTTCGGAATTTTTGTTAAATGTTTTCATAGTGAATACGCCTTTACATGACGGCGCGGCGGTAATTCGCGGGAACAGATTAATTTCTGCGGCTTGCGTCCTGCCGCTTACGGAAAATACGGGGCTTTCGACAGAATTGGGCACTCGACACAGGGCGGCAATAGGACTTTCGGAGCAATGCGACGCTTTAATTGTGGTTGTCAGCGAGGAGACGGGCACAATTTCAGTTGCAGAGGGCGGACGATTAATGAGGCATTTTGACGAAAAAACTTTGGCGGCTAAAATTCGTCCCGCATTTGTCGGCAAGGATAATAAATTCTTCGGGGAGTTTATTTCTATCTTTAGGGGGCAGGATAAATGAAAAAACAACTCGTCGATATGTTCAGCAGAAATGTTTTAAAGAAATTAATCGCTCTCGCCGCCGCTTTTATCATGTGGGTATTTGTAATGGCGGATCAAGACCCGGAAATAGAAGGTTCATACACGGTTCCGCTGTCGATTTCCAATGCTCCTTATGAATTAATCGCCATTTGCGATGAAAAAGTTGTTAAGGTTGAAACTCGCGCCCCGCGTTCCTATTTTGTCAAATACGATGCCAATGCGTTCAGAGTTTATGCAAATCTTGAAGGTTTGGGCGAGGGAAATCATAAAATTAATCCGCAAGTTATTATGCCTCAAGGTTTCGAGCTTATTGATACTTTCCCCAAGACTTTGGACGTTAAATTAGATTCGCTGATTGAACGACCAATGAAAATTGAAATCTTGACAAGCGGTTTAATCGCTCCAGATTCTGCCATAAGAGAAATTAATCCGTCTATGGACTCCGTGACCGTTGTCGGTCCGAAAAGTTTTGTCGATTCAACCTGTCGCGTCGTCGGCAATGTTAATTTCACGGGTAACAGCTCAAGTTTTGAAATTCAAATTCCCATGCGCGCCGTTGACGATAAAGATAACGTCGTGACAAATGTTCGCGTCGTTCCCAGCGTTATTACCGTCTCTGTCGATATTGAGAGCGGCATTAAAAAGAAAATCGTCCCGGTTATCGCCGAATTGGTTGCGCCCGATGGTTGGGAACTCACTAAAATTAACGTAGAGCCCGCGCAGATTGAGATTAGCGGCGCGGAATCGATTATTAATTCCGTCGTCACTCTCAAAACCGAGCCTTTCAGCGTCCAGACGGGGCAAAAAGATTTCAAAGGCACTCTCAAACTTGTCGTGCCCGAAGGCGTCTCGCCCAAATTCTACGAAGTCACTGTTTCAGCCGAAATTGTCCGCAAAAATATTCCCAAAGATAATCCGAGCAATTAATATACATACGCTTAAAAAATGCTCCGTATTGCTCATACGGAGTCTTTTTGTTATAGACAGTTTGATAAAGGAATAGTATAATGTAGGATGAAAAGGAGAGTAATGAATGCGAAAAAAATGGATAGTGAAGGAAGCAAACTCCAATGTGGTAGAAAAAATATCGGCTGAACTCGGCATAAGCGAATTAACGGCGAAAATATTATATCAACGCGGGATAAGAGACGCCGAATCGGCGAAAAATTTCTTGGAGCCGGAATCAGCCCCGTTTAAAGACCCGTTTTTAATGCTCGGAATGGACTTGGCAGTCGAAAGAATAAAAAAAGCCCTTGAAAATAACGAAAAAATCTGCGTGTATGGCGATTATGACGTGGACGGAATGAGCGCGTCGGCGATTTTGATTCGTACGTTAAGGAATTTGGGCGGTTGGGTTGAAAGTTATATTCCCGACCGTTCGGAAGGTTACGGATTGAATGTTCCCGCCTTGCAAAAGATTTCTGCGGACGGAGCGGAACTTTTAATAACAGTGGACTGCGGAATCACGAATGAGAAAGAAATTTCTGCGATAAAAGACGTTTTGGACGTGATTGTAACCGACCACCACTTACCCGCGCTTGAAAAAGTACAATCAGCGGTCGCGGTAGTGAATCCGAATCAAAAAAACTGCCCTTATCCCGAAAAAAATTTATGCGGCGCGGGCGTGGCGTTCAAATTAAGTCAAGCATTGATGAACAAACTGCGCGGAATCGATATACAGACTTACATGACCGACATAGAGATAGCGGCAATGGCGACGGTAGCTGATTTGGTATCGTTGACAGGCGAAAACAGAAAAATCGTGCGAATCGGGCTGAAAAAAATGCGTGAAACTCCCTGTATCGGCTTAAAAGCCCTGTTAAGTTCGGCAGGACTGGGAAATAAGAAAATATCGGCGGGGCATGTGGCATTTCAGATAGCTCCGCGCTTAAATTCTGTCGGAAGATTAAAAACTGCGCGGGAAGGTTTGAAATTATTGCTGAATGAAGACGTTGAAGAGGCAAAAATATTGGCTCGGCAGTTGGAAAAGATGAATCAACAGCGAAAAGACATAGAAAATAAAATGTTGGTCGAGGCAGAAGAAAAAGTCCGATTAATGCGCGAAGAAAAAGGCGGCGACTTATGTACTTTGGTAATCGCGGGGACAGGCTGGGTTGAAGGCGTAATCGGCTTAACGGCGTCGAAATTGGTCGAGCGATACAATTTGCCGACGATAATATTGGCGACGCAGGACGGAATAAGTTATCGCGGCTCGTGTCGGAGCATTTCAACATTGCATATGAAAAACGCGCTTGATTCTATGGCGGAGTTGTTTGAGCAATACGGCGGGCATTCGCAAGCGGCAGGATTAAGCATTTCGACAAAAAATGTGGCTGAATTTGCCGAGCGATTTGATAAATACGTCCGAGAAAAACTTTTGGACGAAGATTATCAACCGATTTTGAATGTGGATGCGTTGATAAATCCCGCGCAGATAAATTTTGAGGTGGCGGAGGAGTTTGACAAATTTGAGCCGTACGGCTTGGGGAATCCGCGCCCGATATTGGGTTGCAAAAATGTTCGCGGGAGTTCTGCAAAGGCTGTAGGCAAAGAGGGAACGCATTTAACGTTTTCGATAAGCGAAAAAATCCGCGCCGTAGCTTGGAATTGCGGAAATCTTGCGCCGCTGGTAGAAAATGAATTGATAGACGTTGCGTATGAGCCGGAATTGAACGAATGGCAAGGCGAAGTTCGGATACAATGCAACATTTCGAGTTTGGAACCTGCGGCGGAGGGCGAATCCGTATTAAGAAGTCGCGAGGAACTTTTGGAAGTCTATAATTTCTTAAAGAAGGCGCGGGGTTTCACGGAGCGATTTAACATATGCGCATTGGTGCGGGAATTCAGGAGCCAGAGCGGAAAAAATATATCGACATACACATTTGACGGCGCGATAAAAGTTTTTGAGGAACTTGGTTTGCTGGTAATCGACCGCGATAAAAAAACTTTTGAATTGCCGCGCCCGAAAACTAAGTTGGAATTGACGAATTCGCGAACGTACCGATTGGGACTTCGTGAGCCTGTTACGAACGGAAAAATAATTTCATTGGCGGAGGCTGTTAAAAAGCGTTCAATAAAAATGTAAGTCGCAAAAAATATTTGACTGCGCGGAAAAAAAATCTGCGCAGTTATTTTTTTATGTAGACAATCAGAGTAAAAAAATGTAGAATCAACAAATTATAAGTGAATAAATTTTTTGGGGGTTTCTCAATGAGATTCAAACAAATTTTCTTCGTGACGATTGCGATAATTTTTCTGATGTCCGCGCAGACTTCGGCAGAACAAACTAAAGCGCAGGAGTATCGAAAAATTTTATCGTCGGGGAATTTTTATGTGGAGTATGACGACAAAAACGTTAAAAGAATCGTGGCTGAAGAAAGCGGGCGGCGAATGGCTCGAACAAATTTGGGCGGCAATTATCGGACAATGGTTTCGATATTAAATCCGTTGGGCGCGGCATTCGATAATGAAAAATATCCCGAATTCATGAGCGCGGGCGGTAAGTTTTATAAGTTTTTGGAAAAAGATTTTGCGCTTATGGCACGCGAGGAGCAACTGGACGACGAAAATTTAAATCCCGCCGAAGGTTGGGCGACAATTCATCAATCGTTGTCTCTTCCGAATGAACTTGCTGTTTTTAATTGGCACGACAAATTTCATAAAGTCCCTGCCGCAATGAGTGAGCCGATTTTTATTGAGAGCACGAAAAAAATTATCGGCGGCAAAGAATACGATTGCGACCGCTACGAATCAAAAATAATCAACGCGGCGGGCGGCAATTCGGCGACGATTATTTTTAATCTGTGTTATGACAAAGGCGAACTTGCATTGGCGCAATCGGCACTTTCGACGAGCGGCAAGGAGTTTGAAATTAATCGTCTCGTCGTGAAAAAAATTCTGTCGGCTGTTCCGAGCGGCGATTTCAAACTTACGGGCAAGGAAAAAGTTCATGCGGCGGGCGTCGGCGATATGAATGACTTATTGGAAAATCCGGCATATATCGGGAGGCTCAGCGAAATTCGATGAAAAAATTTTTCCTGCTTGCAATGTCATTGTTAATTTTGTCCGCGCAGGTTGAGGCGGCAAAGATTGATTCTTATCAAAAAATTTTGGAGAGCGGGCGATACACAATCCGCTATGAAAATTTGACGCCCGCGCCTCGCATTACTAATAAAGATGTCGTCGAGCTTTACGGCAAAAACGGTTTGGCAGTTGAAGGCAAGGATTTCTTTCTGAACAGACCGCTTAGCGGCGTAATCGTCGGCGACGGCGATAATCGATATGAGGAAATCGGCTACAAAGATTTTTTCCAATGTCGCTTGATTAAGGGCGGCGAGAATTTTATTTTCACACGCTATCCGAGCAAGAACGGCGGCTTTGAATATTTCGGAGAGAAAAAGGGCAAAGTCTCCGCGAATCCGCGCAATTATCTGGTTGAAATGTTAAGCGGCGAGAGCTTCGGCGACGCAAATTTTACCGAGATGATGACTGCGATTATTTCTGACAGCAAAAAAAATTCCGCGCAGAAAAAATATAAATTCGTTGCGGGCGGCAATCTTGATAACGGTTTGACTTACGAAGATTTCAGCGCAAATGACGGCTCCGAAGTCAGCGCGATTCGTTACTATTTTGACGGCGACACTTTGAAGAAAATTTCTTTCGCGACTTCGGATAAGGGCAAAATTCGCAAGTGTATCGTGAAAATATTGGCGTTTAATTCTTCGCCCGAACAAAATTTATTGAATTTACCGAGCGGACTTGTCGATACAACCAAGAGGTGAAATTATGAAAAAATTTTTATTGATATTGGCGTTAATGCTGAGCGCATCGACAATCTGCGCGGCGAGTCCGACTTGTATTCTGATGAAATTTACGGATGACACACGCTTTGACAAAATCGAATCGGCGGCATCGTTATCGGATTTGGTAATGGAAAAAATGATTGCAAGTAAGAAATTCAATCTTACGGAGACTCGACCGCTCGACGAAAACATTGAGATAAAACTTTACAATGAAAATCTGCGCGATTTAAATTATCTGAAGACGGCGATTGAGACGGGCGATTTTAATCCTCTCTTTGAAAGTGAAGGCTTTGACGAAAACAAAGTTCAATCAATCGCGACCGCGCAGGTAGGACAGATAATCACGCCCGAAATCACTCAAGCAATCGGCAAAGCGCACAATGCCGAATACTTGATTCAGGGCACGATTATAAATTTGGGTACGGGTGCTTGGTGGAGCGACGACTATGCTGTTTTGTCGGGCGTACTTAATCTTGTCGGTTCGTTAATGAGTTCGGCGATACCGCTCGGCGGCGCAAGTGATTTAATCGGCGGCATTGACATAAGCAAGACGGGCATCGGTGTCCAAAGCGACATTCGCATTATCAAGGCGTCAACAGGGGAGGTGATTTGGAGCAAGCGCGTCGTCGGCGTCAACGAACAAACAAATTTGAATCTCGGCTTAATATCGATTGGCAACAGGAAACTTAATAACAACCTTTATGCAAAGGCGATGGATAAGGCGGCTCAAAAAATCGTAGAGGCAATGCTTGCCGATATGGCGGCAGGGAAATTATTTATCAGATAAAAGGAGATTTCTACATGAGTAAAAATTATAAGCGACTCTTGACAGCAACTCTCGCATTGACTTCGTTAATAATATGCGGGGGAAGGATTAATTCAGTTCATGCTGAAGAGTTAATTCCCGCTGAAGAAACGATTCCCGTCGAAGAAAAAACTTCGGAGCCTGAGATTAAATTTGAAGAATCAATAGGCGACGAGGACAGATTTGCAGATTGCCCGTTTTCAATCGAAGGAAGATATTTCGCGCCACATTTCGACGCCAATGTTAAATCAGATAAGATTCATTACAACGGCGGATCAGTCGGATTGAAAGACGATTTGGGGTTCGGCAATGACAAAGCCCCCGAAGTCATTTTGCGCTACAAGAGACTTTCGCTCGATTACATTTACATTCACGGCAGCGGACATAAAACCTACAGCGGGCATGACGTGTTGACTTTCGGAGGCAGCAGGTATCACGGACAAATTGACGCCAAAAATACTGTGCATTATCTCAAACTCAACGTTACGAATCCCATAAAAATGACCGATGACGGCGGACTTACTTGGAGTTACGGCGTTACGGGCATGTTCTGGAAAGGCAAAGTCAGCGGTACCGACATGAAAGGACGTTCCGAAAGTCGCTCCGAAGATTACGGCGTTCCTGTCCCGACTCTCGGCATCGGAGCTCAAATAAATATTCTTCCTCAGTTCAACGGCTATGCCAATATTTCCGGAATGTATCTCGGTCATTACGGGCACTTCTACGATTTTGAAGCGGGCGTTAAATTTAAGCCGACTCCTCATTTCGCGATAACCGCAGGTTACAGGAAAATCGAGACCAAAGTGGATCACAAAAACGATTACGGTAAATTGAAAATGAACGGTCCTTTTGCCGGATTGCGTTTTGATTTTTAAGGGGGTCTCGAAATGAAAATTTCAACCAAAAAACTTTTGCTCGCCGGCATTTTGGCAGGCAGTCTTATAAGTTATCCGAATATCACCTTCGCTGCCGATGAAGATGAAGAGGATATTAGCGATGTAGAAATTTCCGAAGACGAAGAAGATATAGACACTGACATTGACGAAGAAGAAAGCGAAACCACGACAACTGCAACTGAAACAACAACAACACCTGTCAGCAGCAGTACGACTTCGACAGGTGACGAACTTGATAACAAGCTTGCTTACAACACGATTGAAGTTGGCGAGAATGAAGTTGAATTTAACGGTGTGCGAGTTAAACAAGGCGTCGGGCAGGGCGAATACACTTTCACGGCGGACAGTTCTTCCGGCAACGGAAATGTTGCTTGGAATAAAATTACAATCAACGGCGGACGGTTTAATTTAATCATCAACGGCGGCTCTTACACAGGCAGTCTTATCGGCAACGAATTTATTTTGAACGGCGGACGACTTTCGCTCAATGTGAATAATGAATTGTCTTTTGGCGGCAGTGTTCGCGATAATGTTTTGAAAATCAACGGCGGCGATTTTGCAAATTCTTATCTCACACTTCCAAACGTTACGGCGACAAATAACACAGTTGAAATTTCGGGCAGTCCGAATTTGTCTAATGTTTATCTTTACGGCGGTATTTTGGGCGATGTCGATAACGCTTCGGGCAATACTTTGAATGTAAATGCGGTCGGTATAACTGCGCGGAATATTTACGACTTCGATAATCTGAATTTTAATCTGCCCTCGTCAACGAAAAACGGCGATACCGCTCTGACTTTAACTGAAGGTTCAACTGATATTTCAAACAGAACGGTTAATGCAGTCGTGGCGGGCGGTACCGGCTTAACGACGGGCGATAAAATTACTTTACTCGCGAACGGCAACGGACTTGATACTTCGGGCGTGTCAATGAACAGTCGTTTTGCCGAAGGCGTTACGCTGACTTACGACACCGAATTGACTCCCACGAGCAACGGTATAGAATTAACACTCGGTGCGGCTCGTGTCGAAGAGCAAACCCGCGCTTTGAATCAAGGAGCGGTAGTTTCTTCGGGAGAAATTTCTAATGCGACAAGTCAAATAATGGATTCACTTAAAGTAGAAGATTTTGATCCTACCGACGAAGAATCAAAAGCAAATTCAAACTTAATGATGATAAGTAATGCTTGGGGCATTTTTGCCGATATGAACGGCGGCAAATTAAAAACCAAAACCGGTAACGGCTCCTATGTCAAAAGTAAAAGTCGCGGAATGAATTTGGGGCTTGCGCGAGTATTATCCGATCCAGACAGTGCGCCTTTTGTGATTGCGCCCGTTATCGATTACGGCAAGACGAATTATGACAGTTATCTTGCCGACGGTACTCACGGACACGGCAATTCAAAATATTTTTTGGGCGGATTGCTCGTTCGCAAGATGAATAAGAACGGTTTTTATTGGGAAGGAAGTTTTCGCGGCGGCAAGGCGGATACAAGTTTCAGTTCCAATGATTTTTTCAGAGGATCTCGGCGTTCGAGCGTAGGTTTTGACGATTCGACGCCGGCTTTTGCGGGACATGTTCGCGTCGGTCAACTCAAACGCCTTAACAAAAATAATCTCATGCATGTTTACGGAATTTATTCGCACAGCCATATTAACAGCATGAATACTACGATTTCGACGGGCGAAAATTATAACTTTGATTCTGTTGACAACGGAACGTTCAAGCTGGGCTATCGTCTGACAACGCGCACAAGTCCGATAAGCAACATTTACACGGGGCTTGCTTTCCAATATCAATTTAACGGCGCGACGGCGGCAACCTATAGAGGATATACCACGCCCAAAGCCGAGATTAAAGGGGCAACCGGAATTTTGGAACTCGGTTGGCAAATCAGACCGCAGAAATCTCATCCTTGGGCATTGGATATAAACTTCACGGGACAAATCGGTTTGCAGAAAGGAATATATGCTTCGGCAGGAGTCAAGAAGGCTTTTTAAGGAGTTATCATGAAAAAATTTCTGGCTGTCCTGCTTACTTTTTTGGGCATTTGTATTCCGGTATCTGCCGCAGAAATTGTTGAAACTTCCAAAATCGCGATAATGGATTTGGGAACTCACGAAGGAGCAGTACCTTTTGAAATCAACATTTTCAATGCGGGAAAGACGGCGAGCGAATATCTGATTCAACGCCTTTTTCAAGTCGGTAAGTTTAACATAATGGACAGGACTTTGGTCGAAGAACAAATCAAAGCGTCGAATTTGAATACGACGGGATTAATCGACCCGGATACCGCCAAGAAAATCGGCAAAATTCTCGGCGCGGATTATCTTGTTTACGGCAATGTTAATGACGTGACTTTAAGCGAAACCGGCGGCGGTACGGCGGGAGTCGGATTGGATATTTCCAAAATCACGGTTAAGGCTCATTTGATTGTTCGCGTTATGGAAGTTGAGACGGGCAATATAATTTCTGCGGCGAAGGGCGAAGGCAAATCAAAAGGCTCCTTTGTAAGAATTAAAGGTACGCCTGTTATTACGCTTGAAATCGGCAGAACGAAAGTCACGCAGGACAGCGTTCATAATGCTTTGCAACAAGCGGCATTTCAAACCGTCGACGTTTTGATTAAGAGACTTTATTAACAAATATAAGGAGTGTTTAAAATGAAGTTCACAAAAAAATTAGCGGCATGGTTTACGGCAGTAATGCTTGTAATGGCAATGACGGCTGTGGTATTCGCGGAACAGGGAACCATCGATTGGAACAAAGGCGTAGTTCGTGCAACGGGCATAGGCGCGGGAAAAGAATCGTTCAGAAACAAAAATCCCGGTGTCTATCGCGCTCAAGCCAAACGTGCGGCAATGATGGATGCACAACGCAATTTAGCCGAGACTGTCAAAGGCGTCCGTGTTACTTCCGATTCGACTATGGAAGATATGATTTTGAAAAGCGACGTTGTTCGCACACGTGTAGATACGATTATCAAAGGCATGGCGGAAGTCAGCTCGCAATATTATGAAGACGGAACTTATGAGGTAGTTTTGGAAATGCCGTTATTCGGAGCGACCGAATCTCTTTCCGAAGCCGCATTTATTCCCTTCAAAGACGAGCCTAAAATTTCTTTCCCGCAACCCGTTGACATGACGATAATTAATCAAACGACCGTAGTAAATAACAATTATACGGGGCTTATAATCGATTGCAGCGGTATGAATATTAATTGCGTCATGAGTCCCGTTATCAAAAATGCAAGCGGGCAAGCGATTTACGGTCATCAAAATCTCGACTACGACAAAATTATCGTGAACGGCATGGCAAGTTACGCCGATACGACTTCAGATCAAATCAGCCGTTCTCGTGCGGGAAGTAATCCTTTAATTGTCAAGGCAGTACAACTTTCCGACCTTAATGCAAATCCCGTTGTTTCGACTGCCGACGCCGATAAAATTTTGGCGGCGAATCAACACGACAAATTTTTGGATAACTGCGCGGTTGTCTTTGTTAAATAACTTTTAATCGGCTCGAATATCAAGCGGGCGTACTCAAAAATTTCGGGTACGTCCGTTATTTTTTTGGAGGGTTCATCATGAAATGGAAAAAGTTTTTTATCGCGACTGCCGCAATGTTTCTTATGAATGTTTCGGCTTCCGCGCAGATTGTCACGGTTCAAGGCAGCGGAGTTTCGGAGAGTGCCGCGATTAAGGATGCCAAACGCGCCGCAGTCGAAAAAGTTATCGGCACAAGAATTCAAAGCGAATCATTGATGATTGATTCGGAATTAATTTTCGACGCGGTTCAATCTCGGACTGCGGGTTACGTGACGAGTTGCGAAGTTATAAATAAAAGTTCAAGCGACGGATTGATTAACATAACTGCGCGGGTTGATGTTTCGGACGAGCCCGGTTCCGCACTTATGAAAGACGTTGAACTTGTTATGAATTTGAACGACCCGCGACTTTCGGTAACTATGGAGCATTACGGCGACGACGGCGGTATAACTTTTAAAAAATATTCCGAACGTTGCGAGGCGGCAATTCGTGAGGAATTGATTAAGCGCGGTTTTACTCACGTGGTCGACAAGCAAGGCGAAGTTGATTACGTCATTATCGGTCGTTTATCGGTCGGACAGGCGCAGGAAATTAAAATTCCGAGTTGGCGGAATATCGGCGGCAACGATTTCACTCCGCTTGAGACGGGTTTAAGTCGTTCGATTTCAACGCTTGATTGCAAGATTAAAAAAGTTGAGACTGATGAAGTTATCGGCGATTTCCAAGCGACGGGTGACGGTTTGGACTCTTCGAGCAATGAAGTTTCCGCGCAGGCTGTAAATCAAATGGCGTCAAGTGCCGCGCAACAAGTCAGAGAGATTTTGAGTCGCGAGGCGTCCAAAGTTTTTTCGAGTGTTAAAATTCATGTCAAGGCGGACGACGGCGATAAAATTCTTATGCTGGAGGAAATTCTTCATCAAACGCAAGGCGTTACCGGCGTACATGTTCGCAGTTTTAAGGGCGGACAATGCATTATCGACGCCGATACCGATTTGACGCCGCAAAATCTTTATCGGGCTTTGACGGCGGCGGCAGGTAATTCACTATCCTTGCAGATGACGGGCTTCTCAAGTATTACGCTTGAAATTTCTTTGAGGTGACGGCATGAAAAAGTTTTTATTGATATTAACGGCATTGCTTATGATTTCCGCGCAGATTGAGGCGGCTACTCCGATAAAAAATCATCCGCGCATTGCAATCGCCGAATTCGCCAACAAGGCTATAACCAGCGAAGGTTTTCGCGACCAAGATTATTCAAGCGCGACCGAGTACGCGATTTATCAACTTTCGGCAAGTGATTGGTTTGATTTAATTGATTATGAACAAATGGTAACTGTCGCCCGAATGCACAGCATAAATCGTTCGGGATTGTTCGACCCTTCAACCGCTCCGCAACTTGGAAAATTTCTTGCCGCTGAATATATTTTAGTCGGCTCGCTGACTGGCATGACGGTTAAGGAAAGCGGCTTAAGCGTCGGAGCTATGGGAGCTAAGGCGGGCGGTTCCAAGTACACCGTCACTGCCAATGTTACCGTTCGATTTGTTGACGTTGAGACTTTGCAGGTTAAAGGCGTCGGCATGGGTACGGGCACTTCAGCCTCGACGAACGCCGAAATTTCTTTCAAGCCCTTTCGCAACCTTGAAAATTGGGTTGTCCCGCGCCAAACGAATATCATAATCGGCGACGGCAATGTAATCAATAACGGCGTCATTTCGACGGGCGATACTTCTTTTGGCGAATACTCAATCAAAATCGGAGCGGCGGAAGTTTCAATGGTTCAAGCTCGCAATGCTTTAAGTAAAGCCGTTCGCGATGCGATTTACGGCAAGATGGGAATTTTAACGACTCTCAATGGCGGCAAGCAATTAAAAATCAAAACGGGCTTCTGAACTTGCAAATAAAATTCTAATGACTGCGCGGAAAAAAATCTGCGCGGTCTTTTTTTCTGTAGACAGTTTGAAAAAAGAAATGTAAAATTGATTTTGGTAAGGAGGCGATAAAATGAACGATAAGGGCAAACCGCCCGTTACGATAAAATTTTTAATGGACACGGTGGAAAGTTATCAGCCGAATGCAGATTTGGGATTAATAGAACGGGCGTATTTGGTAGCAAAGGAAGGACATGCGGGACAAACGCGGGCATCGGGTGAGCCGTATATAAATCATCCGCTGAACGTCGCGGGAATATTGGCAGAGTTGCAACTCGACGACACGACGATAGCGGCGGCATTGTTGCATGACGTAGTTGAAGATACACTTTTCACACTCGACGAAATCGAAGATATGTTCGGCAGTGAAATCGCATTATTAATCGACGGCGTAACGAAAATCGGGAAAATATATTTTAAAAGCAAAGAGCAACAGCAAATCGAAGCTTATCGGAAATTAATCATAGCGACGGCAAAAGATTTGCGGGTTATCATGATAAAACTTGCCGACCGATTGCATAATATGCGAACGTTGAAATTCATGCGCGAAGATAAACGCAAACGAATCGCGAAAGAAACTATGGAACTTTATGCGCCGTTGGCAAATCGTCTCGGAATATCAAGTATCAAATGGGAATTGGAAGATTTATGCCTGCGCTACTTGGAGCCGGATATTTATTATGATTTGGTTGAACATGTTAAGCAGAAACGGCGCGAGCGACAAATTT
>JAFZIQ010000001.1 GCA_017554285.1 Selenomonadaceae bacterium | reverse complement strand
ATGCATTGAATAAATTTTCGTCCTTAGTGCCCCACGTTGTTTGCTTGGGCGCGTCGTAGTCGGGATAACCGTAAAAATTATCGAAGCCTTGCGCATAGGACATTTTGGCTATCGAATCCCAGCTAGGCATTCCGCCATACCAAAAATCAACTTTATATCCCAGTTCACGGAGCGACGGAGCCATTGACGTTATATAAAGTTTGTCGTAAGTCCGCGCTTGATAATTTACTTTAATATTCACGTCCGGCAAGCCCGTTACAAGTCCGTTTATCGCCGTCGAAGTAAAATCGCCGTTCGGCATGAAATTTCGGCTGTAATAACAATTTTCCTCAGCAATCAGCGATTTAATTCCTTCCGCAACCAAAAGTTCATCATACTTGCCGAGCATGGGCCATTGCATAAAAGTTTCGCCGAGTATTATAAAAATGTGCTTTGGTTTCGGAATATGTTCGCCCTTCGCCTTGCGTTCGAGATAAGGCGCGAGATTTTTTTCCGTAATCTCTTTGTTGACAGCGATAATCTGCGCGGACTCAAAAATTCTTTCCGGCTCGACGCCCGAAATTTCGCCCGCCTCCATGCGAACAGCCATAGACCGCGCCCGATAAAGTGCCTGCGCGTCGTCGAGTATACACTCGTTTAAAAATACGTCGTTCGTTACTCCCGCATTTTCCCAATTTATACCGCTTCCGTATGTGAAACTCCCGCCGAATCTCACAAACAATCCGAATAAAATTATCCCAACAGTCAATCCCGCCGAAAAGCCTGCTGTCTTTTTGGTATCGTCAAGCTCCGGCAACGGAAATATTTTTATCAGCAACAATCGGCTGAAAATCGCGGTACAAATTAACGTCAAAATCAGTGCCGCAAAAAATCGCCATATTATCCCGTATTCTTGAATCATCGTGACGATTATGGATAAAATATCATCGTTCAAACCTTGCACGATTTCCATTCCGAACGTTGCTTGAAACGCTTGATAGTAAGGGAATCTCAGCATGAATAACAATGAGAAAATCAGCGATGCCAAAATTCCCGTGCCGAGTCGTATTCGTGAATTCAAGCCGCCTATCGTCACCAAAATAAAAGGAATAAGCGTGACCGCGCCTGCCGTTTTCAAACTCAATCGCAAGCCCGTAAACATTGCCGTTGCAATTTGCGCCGCGCCCGTCGTCTCGCCCATGTAATCCGACATCAAAAACATAAAAAGCCCGCGATATACTTCAAGCAAAAGCAATATGAATAAAAATAATCGCAGGTCGCGCTGAACACCGTTAAAAAATCTTTTCAGGAACTTCAAGAGGCGAGGCTCCCTTCTAACCCATTGATTTTATTTTCTCTTCAACAAAACTGACGGGAATTTTATCAAGACAATCTTCTTTAAGCGGACAAGAACGTTTCCAGCAACCTTTGCAAGGTCGCTCGGCTTCGATAACGTTTTGAAGTTGCCCGAATGCCCCGTTGCGTTCAGCATTCGTAGGTCCCATTAACATAATAGTCCGAACGCCCAATGCCGCGCCCAAATGCACAGGTCCGGTATCGCCGCCGATAACCAAACGCGAACTCCTAATCACATGCGCCAACTGATAAATATTCGTGCGATTGACAAGATTAATCGGCGGGATTTCCATTTTGGATTCGATTTCTTTGGCTCGCATATCGTCAAGGTCGCCGTTCCCGACCAAAACAGGCACAACCGCCAACTGATAAAACCAATCGCCCAATGCCGCAAAGTGTTCTGTAGACCAGCGTTTGTTTGGCCAATTCGCGCCGACTACGAACACCACATAAGGATTGCCTTCGCGCATTCCCGCATGATCCATAATCACTCGCGCCTTTTCGGATTGCTCGACAGGAATTTGTATCGGAAAGACAATTTCATTGACGACGCAACCGACCGCCCGCGCAGTATCCAAATATCTTTCGACAATGTGCCCTTCCGCATTTTCGCCGATTACGGGCTTTGAAACTTTGTCGCTAAGCTCGCGCATGTTGCAAATTCCAAGTTTGATATTCGACTTTGCAAAAAAGGCTATCGCCGCCGATTTAAACAGCCCTTGCAAATCCAAAACAGCGTCGTAACTTTCCTCCTGCAGTTCGTGTTTGAACGGGAAAAATTCTTGCATAAATCCTTTCAACGTGCGGAAATTTTTCTTGTTGAAGAGGATAATTTTATCGACGCAAGGATTCATTTTAAGCAGGTCGAGACTCGGCGGCTCCACGACCCATGTTAATTTTGCCTCCGGAAAAGTTTCTTTTATCGCGTAGCTGACGGGCAAGGCGTGAATCACGTCGCCCATCGCGCTCAACTTCACGATTAAAACGTTTTTCAAGTCTTCCATATTATTTAAGCCCCGTTAGAATTTTTTCAACAATATTGGTCGTCGAATGCCCCGCAACCAAATTCACAAGCTCGACGCGCCCGCCGAATCGATGAACGATTTTTGCTTCGGGCAGAGTCTCCAAAGTATAATCGCCGCCCTTGACGTAAACAGCGGGCTTGACTTCGGCAATTAAATGTTCAGCCGTCTCCTCGCCGAATAAAATTACATGGTCGACAGCCTTAAGCCCCAACAAAACTTCTGCGCGGTCGTCTTGATTGTTAATGGGACGCGACGCGCCCTTGAGTCGGCGAACGGATTCATCGGTATTCAGTCCGACAATCAGCACGTCACCGAAATTTTTAGCCGTCGTCAAATAGCGAACGTGCCCCGCATGAATTATATCAAAACAACCGTTCGTGAAGACAATCGTATTTCCCTGTTGCCTCAGCTCTTCGCAAAAATCAACGGCAATTTCTCTGTTAATTAACATATTATCGCGCTCTCTCCAATACAGAAATTAATTCCGTCGCGCTGACAGTACTTGTACCGAGTTTCCTGACCGCTATGCCCGAAGCATAATTCGCAATCTTAGCCGCAAGTGCCGCTTGTGCTCCCGTAGTCAACGCCAATAAAAATGCCGCAACGCAAGTATCGCCCGCGCCCGAAACGTCGTAAACTTCACTCATATCACTGACAGGAATATGATGCGTCGCGCCGTTGCGCTCGAATAAACTCATGCCCTTGTCGCCGCGAGTTATCAAGACGCCGGAAACATTTAATTTAGTCAAAAGTTTCGTGCCCGCGCTGATTAAATCCGTAACATCGTTAAGCTGTTGTCCGACAAAATGACCAAGCTCCGAATCATTTTGCTTAACGTAGCCGACGCCCTCGAAGTCGCCGATATTGTAGCGTGAATCGACTATGTT
>JAFZIQ010000078.1 GCA_017554285.1 Selenomonadaceae bacterium | reverse complement strand
ACAAGCGAATACGCAAGCCAGAAAAATGCTAAAACGAGCAAGCGAGGAACTGGAGAAAGCGGTCAATGACCTTAGAAATGCGCTGTTCGAGCTGACAATGGAAGAGCCGCAAACCAGTTTCAAGACCCGCGAAGTGTATGAGCTAATTCGCCGTCAACATCGTGCATTAAAAAAGGAACATGAAGATTTGTTTGTTGAAAAGTTTCAACTCCAACGGCAAATCATTTCTCCAGAACGCGCTATCTTTATGGCGAAAAATATTTTTGTGCATGGAGACTACAAGAGACTGCGCGAAGAAATTCGGAGATATAAAAAGAACGAGCAACGGCTCGCTCCTAAATTGCTTGCCTATGCAAAGGAAGAAAAACAGTTTCAGACGCGAGATTGGTCGGTCTTTCCGCACTCGACTTTTCTTCAGCAACAGTATTATATGACCAAACAGCGTACAATGCTGGCACTTGAGAGGAGCCGTCTCGACCAAATCAAATTCTCCCTGCAAAATAAACAATCCGAGTTGGAAACTTTGTGCCGCCAACCCGACGCGACGAAAAAAATCGAAGAAATAGCTACTGGCATTCTTCGCAAAAATTTAAGATTTGTGCGGCAGTTAGAAAAAGTCGAGAATCTCGATAAAGAAACAATTCAGCGAATGAATCATGCTAAAGAGCAAATGAATGCATTAGAAAAACGAATTGCCTGCGATAAAGTCAATACCCGTTATCGGGTAACGGTTTCCGACACGTTGACGAATAATCAAACGGCATCGGTAATCGCCGACGCAATCTTATTCGACTCGCAAGCAGTGCAGTTAGTCGCTCGTTTCGACGGCAATGCTTTAGAAATGGAAAAGGATTGGGAAATGATGAGCGAATTTGACAAAGATGAAATCATTCGCAAGAAAATTGTCCGTGAGTTGTAATTGTCCGTAAAAGTAGCTATATTTTCTTTACTTGATAATTTTTTGCCAGTCCTGCTTCTGTTTTTCAAAATTCCGATTTAATTTAGTGCTAATGCCACCGCAATGAAACAAAGGATAAACTCTCGATAAAGTTTTTCTGTCCGCGCTACATGGAACTATGATTTGCGGCGCATTGTCAAGGAAGTCGCTATAACTTTTCGCGGCGTTGAGAATTTTTTTGAACGCGTCGCCCGCCAAAGCTTCACAAACGCATTCGGAAACCAACCTGCCGAGACAAAGAATATTTTCAGGCTCAAGAATTTCGCACAATTCGTGGAAGAGGTCGGCGTCGCGCATCATCAATTTCTTTGTTATTGCGCCCGAATCATAATGAAGACGACAGCCTAAACAAAAATTCGTGAAGAAAACGTCCTCGCAAGGTTTCGTAATATCACGTTCGAGAACTTTGAACAGTTTGACTAAATTTTTACTCGTATCGGATGTGATGGGATATGTTGCATTTTTGCCCGCGTTCATTTGATTAATTTTTTCTTTGAATGGCTCGGCACTTTCATTATAGAAAGCTCCCCAATCCTGCGCGACAAGCAGATATTTAATTTTCGGCGTCTTTTTAGCGTAGCCGAAGCCTTGCCAATAAGTGTACAGATTAATTTCGTCGCAAATGTTGATACCGTCGACGACGGGCGCGAAAAGAGCGACAGGGTTATTAGGATCGAAACCGCAGGCAATCGCCTTAGATAAAGCGTTCATTGCACGTTCGTAGTTAGTATCCAAATCTGCCGACTCTTCCCAAGCAATACATTTTTCTTTAACTTTATTACAGAATTTTTCCTTGCTGTTAAATTTCGCGGCAAAGTCGCGAGTCCGTTGCTTGTCGGCATCAGTCGGCTTGATGTCGGCGCGGTATTCGGGATATTGATTCTTCGCCCGTTCGACAAGATTTCTGTAAGCCTCAGCCTTTGCGCTGTCTACAGAATTTGTTTCAGTAATCGGCTCGTTTCTATAATCATCAGGCGGACAATCTTGATCGTTATCGTCGTCAATATCCTCATTGTTGCCGCGTTCAACAAACACCGTCATTCCGCAATCTTCGTTCATATCAAGCCAACTCCTTACAATATCATTCATAAACGGAGTAACAAAGCAATTCGGAAATGCCACGCTCGACAAATGATATTTTTTGGCAAGCTCCAAGCAAGAAAAATAACAACTCGCAATAACTTCTTCGTCCGTGCCTTCATAAAACATCAGCGGCGTATAGATAATCCGCATTTCGTCACGATTCGAGCTTTTCTTCATGAAATGAGCTGCAGTAATTTCGTTCGGGTTTTCAAAGGAAATATTTCTAAAATCCTCAAAATCCGAAGTGACGACCGCGTCTGCATGTAATTCCTCAATGTTGCCGTTAAAGGAGAGAATTTTATTTTCAGGCGGAGTGCGATTCAAAATCTCTTCAAAATCTTCTTTTCCGAGTACGAACCGCAAATTGTCGTCATCGGGATTTAAAATTATGCCGCTCGTTTCGTCATCATCAGCCAGTTCCGTCAAAACATCTTCAATGGTGCCCAAATAAATATCGGGATACGTCTCGCACATTTCCGGGCTATCGTTCGTAAAAGCCACCACGTATTTTTTCCCGTCAGCCGTTTGGTGAGTCAAATACTCCGCGTCGGACGATTCGTTTTCGTCGTGAATTTTTTGCTTGTCGGGAACAACAAGCGGTATTCGCAAATTTCCTCCGGAACACATTCCGTAATAAAGCTGATTCATAACGTTCAAGCGGTTTTCGTCGTTACTATTTTTGTTGTAACGACTAATGGCATCTTCTATAAGTTCGTCTGTTAAATCTTCCTCAGTCTCGGAAACTTCCACGAAATTTCTTCGTACCGCATTGTCGAACCTGTCCAAAACCTCCAGCATGTTTTCGGGCAGTAAACGGTTGCAATATTCTTTTTCAGCGTCAGGAATACCATAGAATCCTTCGGCAATGCTGCCGGCAATAATCGCACGAGTGTTTGTATCGCCGCCGCGAGCAATGGCATTTTCTATCGCGCTTGAAACGTCCGTGGAGTTGAAAAAATCTTCCATAGCCTCACCAACAACCTCTCCGCGACCGATTAGGTAGGAAATCTCAAAGTGGGTTTCGCGTTCAAAATTAAATCTTGCGCCGTTTTTGCCGGAACTCCTCATGCCGTAATGAACAGCAATGGGAGCCAACATTGAATCAATGTCAGACAACAGACTAGTTTTCTCGGGCTCATCTAAATTGAAGTGAGTTATTCTCGCCGACAACTTCGCAATTTCAAAAATACGATCACCGTCGTGATAGAGATAGGGAATGACTGTCGCTCTTGCCGCTGCGCCGCCGTCTTGCTCGTGTATCAGCGAATGTTCTTTTTGAGCAAGCCACTTTTTGAAGTGAGAGCTGTAATTTGCATCGGAATATTCTTTTCCCCAACGAATCAGCGACTCCTTTATTTTTTCCTCTAAATTTCTCTCATCGTCATCATCAACGGAAGTCAGTACGTCTGCCAACGCAATCATCGCTACTGTACGGTCGGTGAACTTATATTGCTTGTCGACCAAGTAGCAAATGCCGCTGTTATTAATCTCGCGCCAATGGCTTCTAATATCGCCCAATATTGCACCGTACATAGTTTTTACTCCTTTCGATTGTCTGCAGAATTTTTATCCGACACATGGTAATCAATGAAGTTTTTCGACCGCTTAATTTGCTCAACCTCTTCCGCACTCAAAAATTTTATTTCACCAACGTGCCACGTATAACGATCCATGCGTTCCGGCGAAATATGCGGTTTCTTTTTCTCATTGCTCATGTTAAGCCAACTCCTTCGGGTTACGTCCAATCGCCGTAACTTTCAACTTCCAAATTCCAAAATCGTTCTGTTCAATATCAGTAATTTTGTATATCGTGCCGCGATTCAAAGTAAATAGACCTTCTTCAGGGAAAGGCGACATAGGTGCGAGATAAGCTCCGCGACCTTTGCCCTGCGGAACAAAAATTTCAAGCTCGATAAAATCTTTGCTCGGCGCGTCAATGTGCAAAGCAGAAGTATCCGTGAAGCCGTCGTCTTGAAAATATCCGTCTTTCGCCCAGACCCCTTGAAAAAATCTCATAAGCGACATATCTGCCAACCTGTGAAAAATTACATTGGCGGGCAACTCGAATCTACTTATCGACTCTTCCAAATGCTTAGCTTGTTGCTTAATCATCTCAAATTCGTTAGTCGATGCGGAATCAGCCTCGAAAATTTCTTGGAACGCCTTCAAATTTCTTTTCGCGCCTCTGTCCAAAATCGCAAAAACTATTTTGTCGAAGTATACGCCAAACTCTTCATGAATAAGCACGCCATAAAAATATTCGGCAACTCTTTCCGGATCGTGACCGAAAGCACCGCAACCCCACGCGCCCAAAACAAGATTTTTATATCCGTAATGAACAGCGGCGGCAAACATATTCCTCAAGCGCGATACCATAACATCATCAATTATCCCTTGCGGAATGTTTTTAGCTCCACCGTTTTTATTAAGCGCAGGAACGGTT
>JAFZIQ010000077.1 GCA_017554285.1 Selenomonadaceae bacterium | reverse complement strand
CTTGAATTGAAATCCCGTGACTGACATTATTTAAGGTATCGTCGGCGTCTGTTCCCAGCATTTTTTCTATAGTGAATACTTCGGGCTTGCCGTCCTTAAGGACATTAATCTTATTGGTTTCGTTGAAATATTTGAGGGTTAAAATATCACTGCCGACTTTAAGAACAGCGTCTTCACTTGTAAGATAAGCGTCATTGATATTGTCCGCCATAATTTGTAAAGTACTTGTCTCATTGAAGCCTTGAATAATATCCGAGCCGCCAGCGTACTGGAACAAGACATTATCGCCGGTGTTCTCAATGAAATCATTACCCGCGCCCGCATTGATTGTTACGTTTTCAATGTAGTTGCTGATTGAGTCGTTGCCGTTCTCTGCATTAATTGAAACGAACGCCGCGTTGTTTGAAATTTCATCATCGCCCGCGCCGCCGTCGAGTGTCGAGCTCATACCGTAATTGTTAATGGTGTCATTATCAGCCTCGCCGTAAATTTCGCCATATTCGGCGTAGTTGTCGACAGAATCGGAACCGCCGCCGCCTCTGACTGTAGTTTTTAAGGCATAACTGTCAATGTTGATATTATCGTTTCCGTCGCCCGCGTTGACTAAAACACTCGCGCCACTGTTTGAAATAGTATCGGAACCTGCGTCCGCTACGATTGTTGCAGAGTTGCCGGAGTTGGAAATGTAATCGTCGCCGTCGTAAGCTTGAATTGAAATACCGTGACTGACATTATTTAAGGTATCGTCGGCATCTGTTCCCAGCATTTTTTCTATAGTGAATACTTCGGGCTTGCCGTCCTTAAGGACATTAATTTTATTGGTTTCGTTGAGATTTTTGAGTGTTAAAATATCACTGCCGATTTTAAGAACAGCGTCTTCACTTGTAAGATAAGCGTCATTGATATTGCCCGCCATAACTTGCAAAGTACTTGTCTCATTGAAGCCTTGAATAATATCAGAGCCGCCCGCGTACTGGAACAGGACATTATCGCCGGTGTTCTCAATGAAATCATTACCCGCACCCGCATTGATTGTTACGTTTTCAATGTAATTGCTGATAGAATCGTTGCCGTCTCCTGCGTTGATTGAGACAAACGCCGCGTTGTTTGAAATTTCATCATCACCCGCACCGCCGTCGAGTGTTGAACTCATGCCGTAATTGTTAATGGTATCGTTATCGTCGTCACCGTGAATTTCGGCATATTCGGCATAGTTGTCGGCAGTATCGGAACCGCCGCCGCCTGTTACTGTAGTTTTTAAGGCGTCGCTGTCAATGCTTATGTAATCATTGCCGTCGCCTGCATTTATCGAAACACTCGCGCCAGAGTTGGAAATATAATCGTCGCCGCCGTAAGCTTGAATTGAAATACCGTGACTGACATTATTTAAGGTATCGTCGGCGTCTGTTCCCAGCATTTTTTCTATAGTGAATACTTCGGGCTTGCCGTCCTTAAGGACATTAATTTTATTGGTTTCGTTGAAATTTTTGAGTGTTAAAATATCACTGCCGATTTTAAGAACAGCATCTTCATTCGTAAAGTAAGCGTCGTTGATACTGCCCGCCATAACCTGTAAAGTACTTGTCTCGTTGAAGCCTTGAATAATATCCGAGCCGCCAGCGTACTGGAACAGGACATTATCGCCGGTGTTTTCGATATAATCATTACCTGCGCCCGCATTGATTGTTACGTTTTCAATGTAATTGCTGATTGAGTCATTGCCGTCCTCTGCGTTAATTGAGACAAACGCCGCGTTGTTGATAATTTCGTCATCGCCCGCGCCGCCGTCGAGTGTTGAGCTCATACCGTAATTGTTAATGATGTCGTTATCAGCCTCGCCGAAAATTTCGGCATACTCGGCGTAGTTATCGACAGTATCGGAGCCGCCGCCGCTTCTGACTGTAGTTTTTAAGGCATAACCGTCAATGTTGATATTATCGTTACCGACGCCCGCTTCTACCGAAACACTCGCTCCGGAAGTTGAAATAACATCATCGCCGCCGAGTGCTTTAACCGTAATGTTGGAATGAATATTGTAAATGTTGTCTTCACCGGCAGTTCCCATAAACAGCGGAATAGTAAATTTTTCAACCTTAGCGGAAGAGACAGAAGAACTTATGACGTTAATTATATTTGTATCGTTAAAATCGGTAAGGGTTAAAGTATTGCTGCCGATTTTTAAAACAGCGTCTGTGCCGTTTGAGTCATTGCCGATTAAACTTGCGCCGATACTGCTGTTGCTCGTCATAACTTGCAAAGTACTTGTCTCGTTAAGTCCCCAAATGGTATCATTGCCGCCCGCGTATTGGAACAGGACATTTTCGCCGTTGTTTTCGATATAATCATTATCTGTGCCGGCATTGATTGTGACGCTTGCGCCGTAGTTATTTATAATGGAGTCGTTGCCTGCGCCGCCGTTTATTGAAACAAACGAGGCATTATTGTTGGAAATTTCGTCATTACCTTTGCCGCCGTCGATTGTGGCAGAGTTGGCATAATTATTAATGGTATCATTATCGGCGTCACCGTAAATTTTGGCATATTCGGCATTGTTTTCGATGGTGTCAGAGCCGCCGCCGCCGGAAATTGAGACATTCAAAGAATTGATTTCAATGTTGACATAATCATTGCCCGTACCGCCGGAGATTGAAACATTTATTCCGGAGTTGGTGACAGTATCGTCGCCCGCGCCGCCGTCTATTGTTGCGGAATTTCCGGAGTTGTCAATGACATCTGCGCCTTTAAGCCCCTGAACCATGATATTGGAATTGTAATTGGAAAAATTATCATCTTCGTCAGTACCAATGAAAAATGGAACGGTATATTTTTCGGCAGTGCCGGAAGAATTGATGATGTTGATTATATTCGTGTCGTTAAAATCGGTAAGGGTTAAGGTATTACTGCCGATTTTTAAAACGGCGTCTTTGCCGTATTCAGTGAGATTTAAACTTGCGCCGGCGATACTTCCCGACGTTAATTGCAGAGTACTTGTATCTTTAAAGCCCGCAATGATGTCATTGCCACTCGCGTATTGGAAGATGACATTATCGCCGTTGTTGAAAATAGAATCAGCCCCTGCGCCGCCGCTGAGTGTGACGTTATCTGCGTAGTTTTCGATAGTATCCGCGTCTGCGCCGCCCATTACCGAGACAGCCTGATAATTGTTTACTATTGAGTCTTTACCCGCGCCGCCGTCGATTGTAACATTCTCCGCGTTATTTTCGATAACATCAGCTCCTGCGCCGCCGTTGATTAAAACGTTTACACCGGTGTTTTCGATAACATCTGCTCCGCCGCCGCCTTCGATTGTGGAAGACATACCGCTGTTGCCGATAGTGTCCGAGCCGTCGCCGCTGACGATTGAAACCTTGTTGCCTTGATTCGTGATTAAATTACTGCCCGAACCGCTTTTTATTGTCACGTTGCTTCCGTAATTATCAACGGTGTCATCATTGTCACCGCTTAAGACCGTAACTGAAGAAGCATCGTTACCGACATAAATGTAATTATTACCTGCACCGGCACTTATTGAAACGTTACTGCCCTCATTTTTAATGCTGTCATCGCCGTTGCCGCCGTTGAGTGTAGCAAAATTGGCATAGCTTTCAATGGTGTCGGCACCGTCGCCGCCTAAAGCCGTAACGGTAGCCGAGCCGTCTTCAATGGAAATGTGATCATCACCTGCAAGAGCACTTACTGAAACATTGTTTCCTTTACTGGTAATGATGTCAGCATCGGAACTTCCTTTTAGGGTTTGATTACTTTCTGTGTTATGAATTTCTGCCATAAAAATCTCTCCTTCCTTAAACAAAGATAAAAAAGCATTTGAACACCTTGATATATTTATCGTCTTTATCATTGGTTTTGTCAAGCGTTTGGGATAAAAATATGCTTTGTAAAGATTAAAATTTCATGATAGAATTCTGCGCGAGGTGAAGGCAATGAAAAAGTTTTTAGTAAGTATTTTGGCGGCGTTCATCTTAATTGGAATGAGCAATGCCTGTGCCGCAGAAAATTTTGCAGTTGAAGTTTTGGAGTTAGTCAACGTCGAACGGGCTAAAGTCGGAGTTGCGCCGTTGAGATTAGCAGACGATTTACAGAATGCTTCGGCTATTCGTGCCCGTGAAATCGTTCAATACTTTTCGCACACGCGCCCCGACGGTTCAAGTTGCTTTACTGTTATGAGGAATAAAGGTTGGGCTTGCGGGGAAAATATTGCGGCGGGAAATGCTGCCGCTTATGAAACGGTCAATCAGTGGATGAATTCTCAGGGACACCGCGAAAATATTTTGAATCCGAACTTCCGCGAGCTTGGTGTCGGCTACGCTTATGATGATTATTCGGAGTATCGTCATTATTGGGTTCAGCTTTTCAGAGGATAAGACGTAGACATTTTGGATAAATTGATTTAAACTGCAAGCGCGGGATTTTATTTTAGGAGGGAAAATTTTATGGCTGCACACGTAATCAACGAGGCTCGGCGTTGTCTGCAATGTAAGAAACCCCTTTGCCGACTCAAAGGCTGTCCGATTCAAACCGATATTCCGGAAATGATTCGTCTGTTTCTTGACGGTCAAACCGAAGAGGCAGGGCGTATGCTCTTTGAAAACAATCCGCTCAGTGTTGTTTGCTCTCTGGTTTGCGATCACGAAAATCAATGCGAGGGCAATTGCATTCAAGGCAAACGCAAGGAAGGCGCGGCAGTTCAAATCCCAAATATCGAGAATTACATTTCCGATTTCTACTTCGACAAGATAAGTCTTGAGCGGGCACCCGATACAGGGCAAAGTGTCGCGATAATCGGTTCAGGTCCTGCGGGAATCACAATCGCCATTAAACTTGCCGCGCTCGGTTATCGAATCACAATCTTTGAGCGTATGGATAAAGTCGGCGGTATGATGCGTTATGGAATTCCTGCCTTCCGTCTGCCAAGAAATCTTCTCGACCGCTATCAAGTCAAGCTTCGGCAAATGGGAATTCATTTCCGCCCGAATACCGCGATAGGCGGCGCACTTCATCTTGACGACCTGTTTCAAGACGGCTACGACGCAATTTTTATCGGAACGGGTGTTTGGCGTCCGCGCAGACCGCACGTTAAAGGCGAATCGCTGGGCAATGTTCATTACGCTATTGACTATCTGCAAAATCCCGACGCTTACGATTTGGGCGATACGGTTGCAATAATCGGCGCGGGCAATTCGGCAATCGACGTAGCGCGAACCGTTGTTCGTCAAGGCAGTCGACATGTTACACTTTATGCACGTCGTCAGAGAATCGCCGCCAGTCAACGCGAACTTGATTATGCGGCAGTCGACGGCATAGAAATTCAGCAAGGCATGGCGATAAAAGAATTCACGGAGCAAGGACCGATATTTACGCCGAAAGTTTTTGACGAGCAAGGGAATTTGATTCGCGACGAGGAGCCTGTTCTTATGCCCGCCGACAGCACGATTATTGCGATAAGTCAAGGGCCAAAGGATAAAATTGTCAACACGACACACGGCTTGCAAGTATCGGAAACGGGATTGCTGGTTGTCGACGACGACGGGCGTACAACTCGCGAAGGCGTCTTTGCAAGCGGCGACGTGGTTGCGGGCGCGAAAAATGTTGTGCTTGCCGTGAAATATTCAAAGAGTGTCGCAAAAGCTATGGACGCATATTTGACTGCCAAGCGCAAGGATAAATCGTAAGGGAAAAATTTTTTGGAGGAATGTTTAATATGAAGAAAAAATCCGTCGAGGAACTCAAGACGATTGCAAACGATTTGCGCAAAAAAGTTGTGACAATGCTTTACGAGGCAGGTTCGGGACATCCGGGCGGCTCACTCAGCGCGACTGATTTCGTAACAGCTTGCTATTTTAGCGAGATAAACGTTGATCCTAAAAATCCCAAATGGGAAGACAGAGACCGCTTTGTTTTATCGAAAGGGCATTCCTGTCCTGTTTTGTATGCCGCGCTCGGAACGCTCGGATTCTTTCCGGAAGAAACATTGCACACACTCCGCCAAGAAGGTTCAATTCTTCAAGGTCATCCGAATATGGATTGCCCCGGTATTGATATTCCTACAGGCTCGCTCGGTCAAGGTTTAGCCTGCGCGGTCGGTATGGCAATCGGGCTAAAGTTCGATAAAAAATCTTCGCGTGTCTTTGCGGTTTTGGGCGACGGCGAATGTCAAGAGGGCGAAATTTGGGAGGCGGCTCAGACTGCCAATAAATATAAGCTCGATAATCTGATTATCTTTGTCGATAACAATAATCTGCAGATTGACGGCACGACCGATGAAATTATGCCGCTCGGCAGTCTCGCCGAAAAATTTAAGGCGTTCGGCTTTGAGATTTACGAGATTGACGGAAACGATATGGAGAAAATAGTCAGCACATTCGACGCAATCAGAGCAAATGCCGACAATCGCAAGCCCAAATGTATTATCGGACATACGATTAAAGGCAAAGGCGTTTCCTTTATGGAGAATGTCTGTGATTGGCACGGCGTCGCGCCCAAAAAGGAAGAATGGGAACAGGCGTTAAAAGACCTTGAGGAGGCTAAATGATATGGAGAAAAAGGCAACTCGAATCGGTTTCAGTGAAGAGCTCGCCATACTCGGCGGAGAAAATGAAAAAATTTTTGTCATAGACGCGGATTTGGGTAAGTCCTGCAAGAGCGACAAATTCGGACACGCTTATCCTGACAGAGAAATCAACGTAGGCATAGCAGAACAAAATGCGGCAGGAGTTGCAGCGGGCTTGGCGGCTGTCGGAAAAATTCCGTTCGTCGTGACATATGCAATTTTTGCTTCGTTGCGTATGGGTGAAATGGTTCGTCAAGAAATTGCTTATCCGCGCCTCAATGTCAAGATTGCCGGTTCGCACGGCGGCATGAGTCCCGCCCGTGACGGCGCAAGTCATCAATCGATTGAGGATATGGGCGTCATGCGCACAATTCCGAATATGACGGTTATAATGCCCGCCGATTATTGGTCGGCAAGAAAATTAACCCGCGCAGTCGCCGAATACGAAGGCCCGGTATTCATTCGCTTTACCCGTGATTCCATTCCGATTATCTACGACGAAAATACGGAATTTGAAATCGGCAAAGCGCATCTTGTTCGTGACGGTAAGGACATTGCGATTATAGCCAACGGCGATACGGTTCACGTTGCACTTGAGGCGGCTGAAAAACTTGCCGAAGAAGGAATTTCAGCCAAAGTACTGGACATGCACACAATTAAACCGCTCGACGTTGACGCCGTTAAGGATTGCGCCGAGAATATCGGAAAGATTATCACGGTTGAAGACCATAACATTATAAACGGTTTAGGCTCGGCGGTTTGCGAAGTCGTTGCGGAACTGGGCAAGGGCAAAGTGAAACGTTTCGGCATTCCCGATAAATTTGGCGAATCGGCTTCATATGAAAGATTACTTGAGAAAAACGGCGTCTCGATTAATGAGATTGTTCAAGCGGCTAAAGAACTTTCGATAGATTTCGTTGAGGTTTTCTAATCGCTTACCTAAAAATGTAAAATCCCCACCGACTTTGGCGGGGATAACTTTTTTTGTTATCATTAGACAAATTTTTTCATCGAAGGACGATTAAAAATGCCGATACTTTACAACCCGAAATATCCGAACGGATTTATCGAAGTCGAACACATTAACGGCTATCTTATACCCGGTCCGGACATTTACGTTGAGCCGCGAGCCAAACCGTTTTTTAAGGTGCCGTCCATGATTTACGGCAGTAAGCCGACCGATAATGGAAATTTTTTATTGACGACCGAAGAGCGCGACGAGCTTATTAAAAAAAATCCGCGTGCCGAAAAGTGGATTCGTCCTTTTCTCGGAGCAAAGGAATTTATTCAAGGCAAAAAAAGATATTGTCTGTGGCTGGTTGATTGTCCGCCCGATGAACTCCGTAAAATGCCTTTGGTTTATGAACGGGTTAAAAATGTTCGCGAGTTCCGTTTGCAAAGTAAAAAAGCCGCCACTCGCCGCGACGCCGATAAGCCGACACTTTTCGCGGAAATTCGACAGCCGACGACAGATTATCTATTGATTCCGAGTGTCAGCTCTGAACGTCGCCGCTATGTTCCGATTGGCTATATAGACGCAAATACAATCGCAAGCAATTTAGTTTTTGTACTTCCCGACGCCGATTTATTTTTATTCGGAGTTTTGACAAGCTCGGTGCATATGAATTGGATGAGGCTCGTGGCAGGGCGGTTGAGGAATGATTATCGCTATTCAAATACGCTTGTTTATAATACATTTCCATTTCCGTTGTACTATCCCGAAGATTGGAAGCCGCGAGTTGAAAAAACCGCACAAAAAATTTTGGACGCTCGGAAAAATTATCCGAATGCGACTTATGCGGATTTGTATGATGAAATTTCAATGCCGTATGATTTGCGCAAGGCTCACGAGGAAAACGATTTGGCAGTTTTGAGTTTGTACAGAGGCTTGAAGCCCGATATGGACGAAGTGACTATGCAAGTTGCGCTGTTGTATGTTTATGAGATTTTACATAAAGAATTTGATGACCTTGAGGAGGAACAATTATGAAACAGGACGCCCCGACTCTCCAACAACTTTTGAATTCGGCGGGAATCAAACGCCGCTTTGAAGAACTTTTGGACAACTCCGCGCCGTCGTTTATCTCGTCGATATTGACAATCGTACGGAGCAACTCGAAACTGCAAGACTGCTCGCCAAATTCGGTATTGAGTGCGGCGGGCATAGCGGCGGCGTTGAAGTTGCCGATTAATCCGAGCTTGGGTTTCGCTTATATAGTTCCTTACAAAAACACCGCGCAATTTCAAATTGGGTAAACCTAATTGCTCAATTAAAACTGTGTGAACCCTATTGCTCAGGGGTGTCCGCGAAAGCAGGCTAACGGTGAAACCCTCCAAATATCGGGCAATACCGTGCTATTGTGATGAAAATTCAAAACGAGAGGTGGTGATAAAGATGGAATCCGGAATTTACATGTTGACTTGCAGAATCAACGGGCACCGTTATATTGGGCAGTCAAAAAATATTCCCCGAAGATTTTCGGAACATAAAAGTCGAGGCGGCAAAGCCAAAGCCCGCCTTCCTATCAGCAGAGCAATTAACAAATATGGCTGGGAAAATTTTGATAAAGCGATTTTGGAACTTTGCCCTGTAGAGAGACTTAGCGAAAAAGAAATTTATTACATTGCAACACTGAAACCGGAGTACAACATTTCTGCGGGCGGCGAAAGCGGCATGAGAGGGCATAAGCATTCCTCCGGAACTAAAGAAAAATGTAGAGCCGCCGCTATAAAAGAATGGCAGGATAAAACAGAAGAAGAAAAACAATATATCATAACTAATCATCTAACCAATAAATATGAAAAAGGACACCAAACGCCAGAATTTGTAAGAGAAAAATTACGTCAGGCTAATTTGGGGAAAAAGCAAAGTGAAGCCTCAAAAGCCAAAAAGTCTCAAAAGCAAAAAATTTCCATGCTTGGCAATCAGAATGCTAATAAAGCTGTTCGATGTGTTGAAACGGGGGAAGTTTTTGGAAGTATCAAAAGTGCGGCGTTGCACGTGGGCATTGGTGCCCCTGAAATCACGCGTGTTTTAAGAGGTTATAGAAACAGGAAAACATCAGGCGGCTATCATTGGGAATATCACAATAGTGTAGAGACTAATCGCGATGAATGTAGCGATGTAGGGGAGAAAAATGAGCTACTCCTCGAAGTGCATGGCAACTTTAAAGGTTGAAGAGATAGTCCACTCTGCCGAGATGGTAAATCGGCAGACTAAGTGTTAAAGGTTTCGTGCAGCTGGCAATGCGCAGCGGGCAATATAAAACTTTGAACTCGTCCGCCGTTTGCGAAGGGCAAATTAAGGAAATCGACTTTGTGACGGGCGAGATAATTCGCGGCGAAAAAATTTCCGATAACGTCGTCGGCTATTTGGCATACATGGAGCTTATCAACGGCTTTAGGAAATCGCTTTACATGTCGGTTGAGGAATTGCAAGAACACGCGGAAAAATATTCGCAAAGTTACGCCTATGATTTACGTTCGGGCAAAAAATCATCGGTCTGGACGACGAATTTCGCGGCAATGGCTAAAAAGACGGTCTTGAAAAAATTGCTGAGCAACTTTGGGATTATAAGTATCGATCCTTCGGGCTTGGCATTGGCGACGGCACTTCAAGCGGATCAATCTGTCGTTACGGAAAAAGGCTTCCGATACGTAGACAATGAGCCGAGCGGCGAAGAAAAAATTGTACCGTTTAACGAGGTAATTGATCTGCCGGAAGAATTTCAAGAGGACGAATCGGCGGACGAAGAATCACCCGATAAACAAGAATGAGACGAAAAAAATTATCTTCCGTCAAAAAAATTTGCGGCGGGGGATTTTTTTTGTTATCATGACGTGCAAATCGAATTAGTGGAGGTCTTTAAATGGTTGACGAAACTTTGGAACTTGAATTGGCAACGGAATTGCTTAAAAAATTTTTACCTGAAGAAATGCACGGTGAGGTTTTGGAGGAGCTTAAAGCCGAGCTGAATAAAAATCAAAATCCCGTAGCCGAGCCGATAAAGAATTACAGTGCGGGCGACAGAGCGGCTATTTTGGTTGAGGCGTTGCCGTATATCCAAGAATTTCACGGCAAGACGATTGTCATTAAATACGGCGGCAATGCAATGGTCAACGACGATTTAAAAGCGTCCGTCATGCAGGATATTGCGTTGATGAAGTTTGTCGGAATTAACGTTGTGATAGTTCATGGCGGCGGTCCGGAGATAACGGGCTTTCTCAAAAAGCTCGGCAAGAAAAGTTCATTTGTAAGCGGCTTGCGCGTGACGGACGAAGAGACTGTTGAAATTGTCGAAATGGTACTTGCCGGCAAGATTAATTCGGAGATTGTGACGTTGTTGAATCGTCGCGGACTTCGGGCGGTCGGTTTGAGCGGCAAGGACGCAGATTTGATTCAAGCGACGAAAAAATTGGCGACGGTCTACGAACAGGGCGAGAAAACCAAAGTCGATATTGGCTACGTCGGCAAGTCAAAGCAGGTTAATATTCAGATTGTCAAAGATTTGATTTCGCAAGATTATGTTCCCGTTATTGCTCCGATAGGTGTCGGCGAAGACGGCGAGAGTTACAATATCAATGCGGATTATGTGGCGGCTGACATAGCGGGCGCGTTGAAGGCAGAGAAACTTTTACTCCTTACCGATACCGAAGGCGTCTATAAGAATTTTGAGGATAAGAGCAGTTTTATATCGACGCTTAAGGCGGACGAGGCTCGCGAATTTATCAAGGACGGAGTAATAAGCGGCGGCATGATTCCGAAGGTCGAAGCTTGCTTGAGAGCTTTGGACAGAGGCACGAATAAAGCATATATTATTGACGGGCGACTCCCGCATTCGATTATTTTGGAGTTGTTTACGGAAACGGGACTTGGAACGGAAGTTGGATAAGATTTTTAAGGAGTGATTTATTTGACCGAAGAGAAAATTTTTGAGCGGGACGATAAAAATTATCTGCCTGTGTTCAAGCGTTATAAAATTGTTTTGGAGCGCGGCGAAGGCGCGTATCTTTACGACATTAACGGCAAAAAATATATTGATTTTCTTGCGGGAATAGCGGTAAATGTTTTGGGGCATAATTATCCGCCGCTCGTCAAAGCGATTTCGGAGCAAGCGGCAAAAGTCGTTCATGTGAGCAATCTTTATTACACGAAACCGCAAGCAGACGCCGCCGCCAAACTGGTTAAGTTGAGCGGATTGGACAGGGCGTTTTTTGGGAATTCGGGCGCGGAGGCTAACGAAGGCGCAATTAAAATCGCTCGCAAATTTGCCAAAAAAATTTCTGCCGATAAAATGCAAATAATCACGGCATGGGACAGTTTTCACGGGCGGACGCTTGCAACTTTGACGGCGACGGGGCAACCTAAATATCACAAAGGTTTTGAGCCGTTGCCTGCGGGTTTTGATTATGTTCATTACAACGACATTGATGAACTTGCCGAGAAAATTTCCGATAAAACCTGCGCGGTTATGCTTGAGACGATTCAAGGCGAAGGCGGCGTTTATCCTCCGAAAAATGATTATCTCAAGAAAGTCCGCGAGCTTTGCGATAAACACAGCGCACTTTTAATCCTTGATGAAATTCAAGCGGGCATAGGACGTAGCGGAAAATTCTTTGCTTATGAAAAATACGGCATTAAGCCCGATATTGTCACGTTGGCAAAAGGCTTGGCGGGCGGCGTTCCCATTGGCGCGTTCATTTGTACGGAGGAAGTTGCGCAAGCTTTTCATGCGGGAGATCACGGCACGACTTTTGGCGGCAATCCTCTTGCCTGCGCGGCGGCTAATG
>JAFZIQ010000076.1 GCA_017554285.1 Selenomonadaceae bacterium | reverse complement strand
CCCCCGAACGATTCTTTGGTTGCCGCATAGAGATTGACAGGACTATAATCGGCGTCTTCATAATGCTGAGCGAAAGTCCCGACATTCACGAAATTATAAACGCCGTTGGTAACCAACGCCTCAAGAAGTTCCGTGCCAAAAGTTATGTTGCTCTGAATCAGTCCTTGAATATCCTCGAATTTGTGCGCGTTTAAATAATTCGTTGCCAAGTGATAAACCAAATCGGGGCGGCTGTTGTCGGCGCATAAATCGGTTACTATGTCCAAAACAGTATTATCTTTGTCGCAGACGTGAAACTTAACATTGCGTCGGAGATTGTCGCTCAGCTCGTCGATTTTGGAAGTCGGACGAACGATAGCGTGAACTTCATGACCGTCGTTGACAAGTCGCTCGCCCAAATGATGACCGATAAAACCTGTTATTCCCGTCATTAAAATTTTCATGTCAAGTCCTCCTCAAAACGGCGAATCAAATTCGGCAAGTGACGGGTGAATTTTATCTCTGTCTGAAAGAATAGGTTCATCACATTGCCAATCTATACCGCAAGAACTCCAAAGAATACCCTTGTCATGTTCGGAGGAATAAACGCTTGTAACGTTATAAAGCATTGTCGCCCTTTCGCTCAACGTTAAAAAGCCGTGCGCAAAGCCTTTCGGGATATAAAGCATGTTGGCTTTTTCGGCAGTCAATTCAAAAGCGCAATGCTTGCCGAAAGTTGCGGAATTCTTTCGCAGGTCGACAACAACATCTTTAACTGCACCCTCTATGCAACAAACAAGTTTAACGTGGTCTGCAGGCGGCGTCTGAAAATGCATTCCGCGCAGTACATTTTTTATCGACGTAGAATAAAATTCTTCATTAAAATTTGTAGCCAAGCCGAATTCCTTAAATGTCGGTTCATGAAAAATTTTTACAAATGAGCCGCGACTGTCTCCGCGAACAATCGGCAAAAGCTCAAAGCAACCTTCAAGCGGAGTTAGTATTTTTTCTAAAATTTTCAAAGTGCCTCCTCCTCAAAATGGTGAATCAAACTCAGCAAGCGACGGCAATTTTTTATCTTTGACAGAGAGAATTGGCGAATCACATTGCCAATCAATGCCGAAAGAATTCCATAACCGCACCTTCCGCACAATAAACCAACTTAATATGAGCTTCGGGCGGTAATTGAAAATGCATTGCACGAATTACATTCTTTACGGAAATGGTATGAAACTCCTCTTTAAAATTCGTTGCCAAGCCGAATTCTTTAAATGAAGGCTCGTGAAAAGTTTTAATAAACGAGCCGCGATTATCCCCGCGAACAATCGTTTGAAGTTCAAAGCAACCTTCAAGCGGAGTAGATATTTTTTCTAAACGATTACTCATTTTGTTACCTCGCAAATTTTCTTCACGAGGCAACAATGAAAACTTTAACGAATAGCCTCGTGAATTTTTTCAATCATATAATCGATTTTTTCATCAGTCATGCCGGGATAAACGCCAATCCAAAAAGTATCATTCATGATTCTATCCGTGTTATCGAGTTCGCCGACAACACGATAACCTTTGCCGACGGCTCGCATTTCGTTAAAGCACGGGTGCTTAATCAGATTGCCCGAAAAGAGCATTCGCGTTTGAATATTGTTACCTTCGATATATTTCACAACTTTATTGCGAGCGATACCCTCACGACATGTCAAAAGGAAACCAAACCAACTCGGATTAGAATTCTTGCACGGCGTCGGCAGAATAAGTTTATCCTCCAAATCGCTCAAGCCCACCAGTAAGCGCGAAAAGTTTTGGCGACGACGTTCAACAAAGTCAGGGAGCTTTTTCAACTGAGCACAGCCGACAGCCGCTTGCATATCCGTCGCCTTCAAGTTATAGCCGAAATGCGAATAAACATATTTATGATCGTAGCCTTTGGGAAGTTCCCCGTGTTGCCCGTCGAAACGATGACCGCAAAGATTATCGCGCCCGCTCGGACACATGCAATCGCGCCCCCAATCGCGGAACGAACGGATTATTTTATGGAGCAATGCATTATCGGTATATACCGCGCCGCCTTCGCCCATTGTCATATGATGCGCGGGATAAAAGCTCGAAGTGCCAATGTCGCCGATTGTGCCCGTCAATTTTTCCTTACCGTCAATGGTGTAAGTTGCTCCGAGTGCGTCGCAGTTATCCTCAATCAGCCAAAGATTATGACGGTCGCAGAAATCCTTAACCGACTTCAAATCAAACGGATTGCCGAGCGTATGAGCAAGCATAACCGCCTTAGTTTTTTCCGAATAAGCCGCTTCCAATTTTGCTACGTCGATATTGTATTGCGGAATTGTAACGTCGACAAAAACGGGCACCGCTCCATATTGGATAATCGGAGAAACCGTCGTGGGAAAGCCTGCCGCCACAGTGATAACTTCGTCTCCGCGATTAATCCTGCGTTCTTTTAGGAGCGGTGAAGTTAAAGCCATGAAAGCGATTAAATTTGCCGACGAGCCCGAATTGACTAATGAACAATATTTTACTCCGAGATATTCGGCTAAATTTTTTTCAAACTCATTTGTATAACGCCCCGCCGTCAGCCAAAATTCCAATGCACTGTCAACGAGGTTAGTCATTTCTTCAGAATCATAAACGCGAGAGGCATAAGGGATTCTGTCGCCCGCCTCAAAATTTTTATTCCGATTATGAAACTCGTCGCAATATTTCTTGACAAGCTCCAAAATCTCATCATGCATTTCTTTTTGATTCATGCTTGTTACCTCTCAAAAACTCTTCGATTTGATTCTTCATGCAAAAGGTTACATCTTCGCCGTCACGATAAATTTTGTACCACTCAACAGACTTATCGACAGCCGTCTTGATATTCCACTTGGGTTGCCAATCAAAAACCGCCTTGAGCTTTGAGCAATCCAATTTCAAGAGATTAGCCTCTTTGGGTTGATTAAGCGATTTACTTTCCCAGTTTAAATTTTCGCCCCAACTTTTACAGAAAAGCTCTGTCAATTCGCCTGTCGTTACGGTATCATCTTCAGACGGCGCAACATTATAACTTCCTGCCAAGCTCTTATCTTCATATTGTCTCTGCGCGACCAACATATAAGCAAACAATGCGTCGAGAACATGTTGATAAGGTCTGACGGAATTCGGATTGCGAACTTCGATTGCATTGCCCTTAATCGCGGCGCGAACGCAATCGGGAATGATTCTGTTTTCTGCAAAGTCTCCGCCGCCAATTACGTTACCCGCACGCATTGTTGAAACGGCAACATTCCGCGCAGATAAAAAACTTCGGACATAGCAAGCAGTAACGAGTTCGGAACAACTTTTGCTGTTGGAATAAGGGTCTATGCCGTCAAGAATATCCGTTTCACGATAGCCGTAACACCATTCGTTATTGTGATAGACTTTATCTGTCGTGACGTTGATAAACGAGCGAACGCTGTCATTTTGGCGAACGCATTCCAGAATATTTACCGTGCCCATGACATTTGTTGAATAAGTGTCTGCAGGATTTTTATAACCTTCAAGGACGAGTGGTTGAGCCGCCAAATGAAAAACAATTTCCGGATTGAAGGTATCGAACTCGCGACGCATATTTTCCAAATCGCGAATATCGCCGGTAACGGAATTTATTAACTTATCGAGCATGACAGTATCGAATAAATTAGGCGAAGTTGCAGGCGGAAGGGAATAACCTTTTACCACAGCTCCGAATGACTTTAACATAAAAGCGAGCCACGCGCCTTTAAAACCGCTGTGCCCCGTCAAAAAAACTTTCTTATCTTTCCAAAACGATTTATTTATCATGTTTGTACAATCCTACATTTTATCATTGTCCCATAATTTCCATGGCGCAGATTTACTTTGCCAAAGTGCCTCCAATTTCCGCTTGTCGCGAACCGTATCCATGCATTGCCAGAAGCCGTCGTGCTTGTAGGCTTTCAACTGATCGTGAGCAATTAATTTGTCGAACGGCTGTTGCTCCAACATAAAATTTCCTTCTATGTAGTCGAAAATTTCGGGGCGCATAACCATAAAGCCGCCATTGACGAAGGGCACATCATCTTTGGATTTTTCGCGGAAAGATAAGATTTCGTCGCCGTCGAGCGTAAGCGAGCCGAATCTTCCTTCAGGCTTAACCGCAGTAAGTGTGCAAACTTTTCCGTGAGCCTCGTGGAATTTAATCAGCTCGTTAATGTTTACATCGCAAACGCCGTCACCGTAAGTCAAGAGAAAAGTCTCGCCGTTTGTGTAGGGCTGAATTTTTTTTACGCGCCCGCCTGTCAATGTTTCGTAACCGGTATTTATGACAGTAACTTTCCAAGGGTCTGAGAAATTTTTATGGATTGTCAAACTGCCTTCGCCTCGAAAATCAAAGGTAACGTCGC
Organism: Selenomonadaceae bacterium; assembly: GCA_017554285.1. Taxonomy (GTDB): domain Bacteria; phylum Bacillota; class Negativicutes; order Selenomonadales; family Selenomonadaceae; genus Quinella. The sequence goes on along the minus strand of JAFZIQ010000076.1, from coordinate 729 downwards.
TGTTGTGCAAAACATAATCGGCGAAAAATTCTTTTATAATGTGTTGCTTGTATCCGCCGCAGATTATAAATTCGTTATGACCCCAATAAGAGTAAATTTTCATTATGTGCCAGAGTATCGGCTTATCGCCTATCTCAATCATCGGCTTAGGGATAAATTTCGTTTCCTCACCTATACGGGTTCCGAATCCTCCGGCAAGAATTACGACTTTCAAATAATCAACCTCCCGTTATATTTTTTAAACAAGTCTTGTACTCGTCTAAAATAATTGCATTATAGCATTCATGTTGAATTTGGCAAGTGAAAAAAACTTAGGATAATTTTTTCCGCTTCGTCGAGCGTTAAGGCTTGTTCGTTAATGTTTAGCTTGTGAAGTAGTTGAGTTATTGGCGGCGGCTCCAAACCTGCGCGGGCTAAAATTTTATCTTGCGCAAAAAATTCACGCGGCGTCCCGTTGAATAAAATTTTTCCTTGCGCCAAGACGATTACGCGATTTGCAAAGCGGGCAATGTCCTCCATATTGTGCGAGACTAAAACTATCGTGACGCCAGATTTTTTAACAGCTCCGAAAATTTCTTTAAGCAGATTTTCTTTGGCGAGCGGATCAAGCCCTGCAGTCGGTTCGTCAAGGATTAAATATTTCGGCTTGAGTGCGAGTATCCCCGCGATAGCTACGCGCCGTTTTTGTCCGCCCGATAATTCAAACGGCGAAACTTTTTTTAAATCGGT
>JAFZIQ010000075.1 GCA_017554285.1 Selenomonadaceae bacterium | reverse complement strand
GCCGCATTTCCTGTCATTCCTATGCCGCCGCCGCCGTAAAGCGGGATTTGTCCTTGCGAACCTTGCTCAACAGCCGCAAGATAGCAATCTCTTATCTTTGAAACCACAGGATGCCCCGTGTGGTCGAGAGAAATTTCATTTGCCGCGCCCGTGCCTCCTTGTATGCCGTCGATAAAGAATCCGCCGCATATTTTGTACGGGTCGCGCAGTAAATTGTTATAAACCGATACCGAAGTCGACGACGCTGCGCATTTTATCGCTACAGGAACTCTGAATCCGAACGCCGCGTTTAATGACAAGTGCATTTTCTGAACCGATTCTTCGATTGAGTAAAGCCCTTGATGATTCGGCGGTGATGATAACGTCGCTTTTGGCACTCCGCGTATCGCTTGAACGTGTGGAGCCACTTTTTCAGCTCGCAATAAGCCTCCGTCGCCCGGTTTCGCGCCTTGACCAATTTTTATCAAAATTCCTGCCGGGTCGGTCTTCATATGCGGCATTGTTTTTATTATTCTGTTCCAACCGAAATGCCCTGACGCGATTTGGATTATAAAATACTTCAGATAGTCCGATTCCATGATTTTTACTGGCATTCCGCCTTCGCCCGAACTCATTCGCACCGGTAAGCCGCATTTTTCGTTCAAATAAGCCGCCGCCATTGCGACTGCCTCCCAAGCTCGCGTCGATAGTGCTCCGATTGACATATCAGAGAAAATTAACGGATAAATCCAGCGTACAGGCGGCGTTTTTTTATTGGAAACTAATTTGCCGTCGACAATTTCAAACGGCAACTCTTTTGGCGATAAAACTCGTCCGAGAGGAGATCTAATATCGAAAGTATGACGAATCGAATCAAGTGACGGGTCTGTCATCTGCGAAATTCTTCCGACGATTATTTTATCCAAAGTACGTTGCGCATTGAGATTTGTACGTCCGCCGCGCTTTATCGGGCGATTTGACAGCAAATTTCTGCGATTATCGGGATTTCTCACCGCTCGAATCGCATTATTCGGACAAACTCGCTCGCACATGCCGCAACCTCTGCACGCATTATTAATATCGGCTACTTGCTTGATTACGGGGATTGATTCTTGAATATGGACGGGTTCGGGCTGATTAGCCTGCGAAATTGTCATGGATTTGCGCTGAACGTCAACCTTTATCGCTTTGAAAGTGCAAGACGCTACGCAACTGCCGCACATTGTACAACGATTAGCATCATATTCGATTTTCCAAGGCAAATCATTCGCCGCTATGTCTTGAACTTTTATTGCTTCCATCTTATCACCTCCAAATTGTTATCGATTACCACGACTTCGCGCTCATTCGGGTAAATATCGCGTTCCATGTTCCTATCTGGCAAAATCTCGTTGATTCCGCAGACTTCGGACGAAATGGCGACCGTATTATCATCACCGCCGACTACTACGGGGCGCAACTTCTTTGAATCGCAACATGTCATCATTTTTCCGTCCGGTAAGCCCGCTATTATCGTGTTTGGTCCGTTTATCTCCAAATGCGCCAGCGATTGACGGATTGACAGCAAAATATCTCTGTCGGGGCGATTTTCTATCTCCGCGAACGGCAACGGCGTTATCACGTGCTTATAATACGGTATCGACCATTTCAATTCGTGCAGGACGTAATGCAACGTGTACAGGAAATTTTGCGAATCAGACTCGAATCCGATATAGCCGCGATGTAAATTCTTTTGGAACTCCTTATTTTTCGTGTAGAAAGTATTTTCGCCGTTCGCGCAGATGGTATAGCCTTGCAAAAAGAACGGATGCGCGGCGTATCGGACGATTTTGTAATTTGTATTCTGCCGACACTGCACAATTATATTTTTCGCAAGTAATGTGCCGTTATCGTCCCAAAGTCGGAAATAAGTTGCTATATCTCGCGGATCTCCTATCTCCTTGAGCGTCAAAACGTCAGGCCAAAAGGAATATACGTATCCTTGCCCCGATTCAGTCAAAATTTTACGCAATGCAAGCCGAGTATCGAGCAAAAGATTTTCGCGACTCTCTTTATCGTCGTAATGCTCCGGATAATCGTAATTCCGAAAGATATAATATGGCATCGCCTGTATGTCGAGGTCTTTTTTCTTATTCGGAACCGGTAACCACTCCGCCATTTTGACGAAATTTTTAGCCGCCATGTAATCTTCGACGAGTCGCGCTCCTTGTTTCGTGCAAGCCATTGACAACAGCGGTTTATCCTTATAAATCGCGAATACGCCCGCCAAATCCTGCATTACCATTGCGAAGCCCGAATTATCGTGCCCTTCCTGTTGCGGCAACATCAATCGCAATGCCGTTGACGGATACACGGGCTTTTTGCTCTTCACCGCTCCTATTCTGCACATTTTAACCACTCCAAAACATTTTTTTAGTACTTCGCATATCATATTCGTTGTAGCTGGCAAAAATCCCTTTAGTTTTTTGTATACTTGCCTTTCAGATTGATGTATACATAACAAAAGCCCTCCGACAACCGCCGAAGGGCTTTTGATTAAGTCAAATCTATCAAATATTATTCCAAAAGCACTTTATGCTTATTACACTCGGAGGCATTCCTATAAGTTTAATATCAAATTTTAAACTCGGCTCAACTTTCGTGCTAGCATTATGAATTCTGAAATTTAATTGCCAACTATTGTTAAGATACATTTCAATCGTATTTTTGCTGTTACATTTAAACTTGAGGGCTACTAATTCTGTCGGTAATGAAATTTTAGGAACCGTAATTGCTGATACTACTCTTTTACTGGGCTGATTCAATGTTCCATGCAAGTTAAATGTGTGAATCAATGTTAATCGCTCGTCATCTCGACTTATAATCTTGTAATAATCTTTAATTCCTATCAAATATTCTATCATCTTGCGCGGAATGCTTTTATCTGAGCAATACGATTTGATTATTTCATTCATAAATGCTTGAAGAAGCGGAACATATACAGATTCGTCTTTATCATACATTTCAGACCAGCGTATTCCTTTTGATTTTAACTCTTTAAGCCTTTCAAAAATCGGAGTAACTGCTTTCCAGTATTCATCGCTACAAGATTTTTCAAACCATTCTTTGCCAAAATCAATTTTATGACTCAATCGGCTGTGTTTTACAGCATCATGATTATGTTTTATGCTTAATCCTATCTCCCAACTCAAATTTTTACGTCTGATTACAATATCTCTTACGTCTCCTTTTATTCCAGAGCCGTCTTTCTGAAACTCCAGCGTCAACTCGTCATT
>JAFZIQ010000074.1 GCA_017554285.1 Selenomonadaceae bacterium | reverse complement strand
GTCAAAGGCAATACTGCTACAGGCGCGACGAAGAATGCGACTTTGGAGACGGGCTATGTTGTTCGTGTGCCGTTGTTCATCAATGAAGGCGACGTTTTGAGAATCGATACACGCACCGGCAGTTACATCGAACGCGCTTAATAAAAGGACAAGGGATTGGGTGTCAGGTGTCAGGGGATTTTTCTTATCCCTGAATCCTGACACCTGACCCCTATTTTTTTTCGGAGGAAGATTTAATGGCGAAAGACAAAGGGCGAATTTATTCACTGGACATGTTGCGCGGATTCTTTGTGGCGACGATTTTTTTCTTTGACGCGCCGCCCTCCAATATGTATCCGATACTTATGCACTCGGCGTGGGAAGGTTTTACATTGGCGGAATTCGGATTTCCGCTGTTTGCGTTTATAATGGGAGTATCGATGGCGATTTCGTTATCGAGGCGCAATCCGCCGTTAAAGAGACTTTTAACGCGAGTTTCGATAATATTTGCGTTGGGAATATTTTTGGGGACGTTGCCGCATATTTTTTCTTTAATGTTCGTGGAAAATTTTACATGGAGCAATTTTTATGATGCCGCGATTGTACACGGGCGATTATTCGGAGTCTTTCAGCGGCTCGCATTGACATATTTATTTGCGGTCTTAATCGTAAGGACAATTAAAAACGACGTTAAAATATTTATGGCGGCGTTCGTATTATTGGCGTTATCATCGGCAGGCTATCATATTTATTCGCCCGAAAATTCTTTTGCGATTGAACACAATATCAGCCGCGCAGTCGATTTTATTTTTCCCGGCGCGAATCACATTTATTTGACGACTCACGACCCCGAAGGACTTTACGGCACGATAGCGGGAACGGCGTCGGTTATTTTCGGATATTTGGCGGGAAGGATTTTAATTGACAATGCGAATCTGCGCGACCGAATTTTTTTAATGACGGCGGTTGGAGTGGTACTTTTAATCGCGGGCGGCATATGGAGTTTTGGCGATATTATCTGCAAAAATTTATGGACGACGCCTTACGCGCTGATAAATGCGGGCGTTGATTTCATATGGCTTGCAATTTTCATGAAACTATTTGATGAAGGCTTTCGGATGCGGAAAATTTATCAGCTGATGACAGCATTCGGGCGCAATCCGCTGTTCTTTTTCTTTACCAACAGCGTAATCGTATTATTTTTATTTATCATGCCGATTGGCGACACGAATTTATATTTTTGGATTTACAGACACACGACGGCGGGAATTATTTCGCCCGAATTCGGCACAACGTTATTCTGTTTGCTGTGGACTTTGATTTGGTTTCCTGTGGCGGAGCTTTTCCACCGATTTAATATCGTGATAAAAATTTGAGGAGGTATTTCGATGAAACGGATAGATTCGTTAGACGCCCTGCGCGGGCTGGCGATTTTGATAATGATATTTGTAGACGCGCCGCCGAATATAGCTTATCCTTTCTTTGTACATGCGCAATGGGAAGGGCTGACGTTTGCGGATTTGGCATTTCCCGGATTTGTATTTACAATGGGGGCGTCGGCGGCAATTTCAATGTTAAAGCGCAAACCTTCGCGGCAAAAAATTTTGAAACGGTCGGCGATACTTTTCGGACTGGGAATTTTATTTAACACATTGCCTTTTATCTTCGCGTACTTTTTATGGAACAACTTCACGGGCGCAGATTTTTATGAAAATGCAATAGCCCGCATAAGAATTTTCGGGATACTTCAGCGATTGGCTCTGACTTACGCGCTCGGTATGTTAATCGTACTGACTTTGCGGAGCGAAATGAAAATTTTTTATACGGCGTTTCTGCTTCTGATTTTATCGTCAATCGGTTTCCACATTTACGCGCCCGATAATCCCTTTGCCGACGGAAATAATATCAGTCAAGCTATCGACTTTATTTTACCGGGCGTAAATCACATTTGCGAGCCGACTCACGACCCCGAAGGTATCTACGGGACTTTTGCTTGCACGGCGTCATTTTTATTCGGATATTTGGCGGGAAAAATTCTTTTGGACAGAGCAACGACACGCGACAAAATTTTTATAATCTGCGCGGCGGGCGTGATACTTTTAATAGCCGGCGGAGTCTGGAATTGCTTTGACATAATCGCAAAGAGAATTTGGACGGCACCTTTTGCGCTGATAACTTCGGCGATAGAAATTTTCCTGTTCGCGGCGGTTATATATTCGTTCGACAAAATTCCGAGCGCGAAGAAATTTTTGCAACCGTTTTGCGCAATAGGAATGAATCCGCTGTTTTTCTTTCTGATGTCGAATTTTATGTTGCTCTTTTTCAAGATATGGCAGATTGACGGCGCGGGGATTTACTTTAGAATTTATGACGCCGTGTTTAAAAATATTATAAGCCCTGAATTCGGCTCGACGATTTTTTGTTTGATTTGGACGTTGAGTTGGTTGCCGCTTGCCGAAATTTTATACAGGCGCGGCATTGTGATAAAAATTTGAGGTGATAACATGATTGACGACGGGGACTTTATTCGCGGCGAAGTTCCGATGACCAAGCAAGAGATTAGGATATTGACTTTGGCGAAGGCTCGGATTAATTTTGATTCGATTGTCGTTGATATTGGCGCGGGCACGGGTTCGATTTCGATTGAGGCGGCGCGACTTGCTCCGAGCGGGAAAATTTTTGCGATTGAGCGGAAGGCTGAGGCGGTTGAACTTATCAAACGCAACGTTGAGAAATTTTCTGTTGATAACGTTGAGATAATCTGCGCGGAAGCTCCCGACGGTTTGGAGACTTTACCCGAATTGGACGCGGCGATAATCGGCGGGAGCGGCGGGCGGCTTGAAAAAATTCTTGACATTCTTTATACAAAACTTAAAATCGGCGGCAGAATGGTTTTAAACGCGATAACGATTCAGACTTTGGCGATTGCGCTTGAATATTTCAGAACTCACGGCATAAATTACGAGGCTGTTCAAATTCAAATCACTCGCTTGAAAAAAGTCGGAGCATACGATATGAATCTGGCTTTGAATCCCGTTTGGATTATCACGGCGAAAAAGATTTAAGGAGGAAAAAATATTTTGGTAAAAGTAAGCGTAATAGGAGCGACGGGCTACGCGGGAGCCGAATTGCTCTCGATTCTTCACAGACACCCGCAAGCTCAATTAGTCCACATAACTTCAGAAAGTCATACCGGTAAAAAAATTTCGGAGCTGTATCCTCATCTGCGCGGGATTTGCGAGTTGACGCTCGAATCTCTCGCTGACATTGAAAATATCGGCAAGGACAGCGATTTTATTTTTATCGCCCTGCCGCACGGACACGCTATGGACGTAGGACTTAAGCTTGAAAATTTTCCTGTCCGAATTATCGATTTGGGCGCGGATTATCGTTTCAGCGACACTTCGATTTACGAAACGTGGTACAACGTCCCGCATAAACATAAAGACGCCAAAAGAGTTTACGGTCTTGCAGAAATTTATCGCAATGAAATTCGCGACGCAAAAATTATCGGCAATGCGGGCTGTTTTACGACTGCCTCAATCCTTGCACTTGCGCCGCTCGTCAAACATCATCTTATTGACGCCGATTCAATCATTGTTGACGCGGCAAGCGGAGTATCGGGCGCGGGCAGAGGTTTAAAGCTCGGAAATCATTTCCCCGAACTCTACGATAACTTTAAGGCTTACAACGTCGCTCATCATCGTCACACGCCCGAAATCGAACAGGCTCTTAAGGATTTGGGCGGCGAAGAGACGATAATTAACTTCACGCCGCATTTGGTCCCCATGTCCAGAGGAATTTTGGCGACGTGTTACGCGACGATTAAAGAAAATATTTCCGACGAAATGATAGACGCGGCTTTTCAGAAAATGTACGGCTCGGAAAAATTCATCCGACTTTTGGGCAGAAATGCTTATCCCGAAACTAAATTTGTTCGCGGCTCGAATTACTGCGATATTGGCTGGCACATTGACGAAAGGACGCGACGTGTTATAATTCTTTCCGCTATCGACAATTTGGTTAAGGGCGCGGCTGGGCAAGCCGTTCAGAATTTCAATATAGCGGCGGGCTTTTATGAAAGTATCGCGCTTGATGTCGTTCCAATGTATCCGTGATATAGGGAACAGGGACGAGGGAACAGGGATTAGAAAAAACTGTTCCCTAATCCCTAATCCCTAATCCCTAAGGAGGTTTTTTAAATGTTCAGCGATAATCACAAACAGGCGGGCGTTGCTTATCCGCAAGGCTTTACGGCGGCAGGCGTCCGCGCAGGTATCAAAAAAAATGGCAATCTCGACGTTGCTGTTATCTACACCGAGAAAGAGGCGGCAGTCGCGGGAGTTTTTACTAAAAATTTGGTTGCGGCGGCTCCGGTTCACTTGAGTAAAATTGTAGTCGGTACCGGTACGGCTCATGCCATTGTTGCAAATGCGGGTTGCGCAAATGCTTGCACGGGTGAACAGGGCATTCGTGATGCCGAGAAAATGGCTGAAATCGCCGCCAATGAATTGAATTGCCGCGCAGATGATGTTATCGTCGCCTCAACGGGGCTTATCGGCTCCAATTTGCCTATGGATAAAATGGAAAACGGTATTAAAGCCGCCGTCAAAGAACTTTCTCGCGAAGGCTCGGTTAATGCGGGCAATGCGATTATCACGACCGACACTTATTCAAAAGCCTGCGCGATCGAAGTCGAAATCGGCGGCAAGGAAGTTCGTTTCGGCGCAATCGCCAAAGGCTCCGGCATGATTCGCCCGGATATGGCAACTATGCTTTGTTTTATTACGACCGACGCCGACATTGATCAAAAACTTTTGCAAGAGGCTTTGAAAGACGCTACGGAAGTTTCGTTCAATATGATAAGCGTTGACGGCGACATGAGCACCAATGATTCCGTAGTTGTTTTGGCGAACGGCGCGGCAGGCAATAAGAAAATCGTTTCGCGTGACGCCGATTATCTCAAATTCTTTGAGACGCTTAAAAATCTCTGCACTGAACTTGCAAAGAGAATTGCGGCTGACGGTGAGGGCGCAAGTAAATTTTTAACAATCAACGTTACGGGCGCGGAAAGTTTTGCAGACGCGAAAAAAATTGGAATGAGTGTTGCAAATTCTCCGCTCGTCAAAACGGCTTTCTTCGGGCAAGATGCCAATCCCGGCAGAACAATCTGCGCGGTCGGCTATTCCGGCGTTAAAATTATTCCCGAAAAAATTTCTATCAAATTCGGCGGACTTACTGTTTATGATAAGGGGCTTGTCACTAAATTTGACGAAGACGCAATGAAAAAGATTTTGGCTGAGCATGATATTATTGTCGATATTGAATTGGGACTCGGCAACATTGCGGCGACAGTTTACACCTGCGATTTGAGTTTCCAATACGTCAAAATCAATGCCGATTATACGACCTGATTAAATAAAATCCTAATCCCTAATCACTAATCCCTAATCCCTGTT
>JAFZIQ010000073.1 GCA_017554285.1 Selenomonadaceae bacterium | reverse complement strand
GTTCAACGTCACGGCAAAGCCAATGCTTACTGGTACGCTGATAACCTGCGCGGGCTTTATACCCGTTGCCTTTGCAAAGGGCATAGCAAGCGAATTCTGTCGCGATATGTTTTGGGTAGTGTCAATCGCGCTGTTGCTGTCGTGGATAGTGTCGGTAATGGTTGCGCCGCTGTTTGGAATTTATATTATCAAAGTCGAAAAGAAATCGGAGGATGAACTTTACGACAGCCGCTTTTATAAAATTTTCCGTCGGGTATTGGAAACTTTTTTGCGGAATAAAATTTTGGTATTGAGCGGAACAATCTTTGCATTTGCATTGACGATTTTCGCGGCGAGTTTTGTTCAAATGGAATTCTTCCCGCCGTCGATTCGTCCCGAAATTCTAATCGAATTAAAATTGCCCGAAGGTTCATCTATGGCGGCGACGCAAGCAGAGGCTGACCGTTTTGCAAAATTTTTAAGCACCGAACGCGACAACATTAAAAATTTCGCTTATTATGTAGGTAAGGACACGCCGCGCTTTGTTTTGACGGTTGATCCGAAAACCGACGCCGATAATATGGCAAAATTTGTTGTAACTGCCGATTCGGAAGATATTCGCGACGAACTGATTAGAAAAATTCGCAATGAACTCGCCGAAAATTTCCCGCTTGTCCGCCCGAATATCCAACTGATTCAAACCGGGCCGCCCGCCGATTATCCGATTATGTTAAGGGTTTCGGGAACCGATATTGATAAAGTTCACGAGATAGCCGCGCAGGTTGCCGACCTTATCGCGCAGGATTCAAACGTCACGAATATTAACTTAGACTGGAATGAGAAATCCAAAATCGTCCGCATTGAGCTTGACCAAGATAAATTGCGTTCGCTGGGCGTTTCAAGTCAAGCGGTTAAGTCAATGCTTTATACCGAATTGACGGGCGCGAAGGCATCGGAATTCTACACGGGCGACAGGACGATTGACATTGATTTAAGACTTGCGGCGGCTGACAGAAATAATCTTTCCGCGATTAAAAATTTGCCGATATACTTAGGGGCGGCGGGCTATGTTCCGCTTGAACAAATTGCTAAGCTGTCCTACGACGCTGAATACGGTTTGATTAAACGGCGCGACCTCAAGCCGTCAATCACTGTTCAGGCGAATATTTTAAGCGGCACTGCCAACGACGCGGCGCAAAAAGCCTTCGACGCAACGGAGGACTTGAGAAAAAATTTACCGCTCGGCTATTCAATCAAAGCGAGCGGCGATTTGGAAGAAAGCGACAAGTCAACGGGGCATTTGTTGGCAATGTTGCCGCCGGTGGTGTTCGTGATAATGACGTTGTTAATGTTCCAACTCAAGGATTCAAAGGCAATGTTGCTGACGCTTTTAACCGCGCCGCTCGGATTGATAGGCGTAATCTTCGCGCTGATTATTTTATCAAAGCCGTTGGGCTTCTTGGCGGAACTGGGAGTTATCGCGCTGTCGGGAATGATAATTCGCAACTCGGTAATTTTAATCGACCAGATTCAGCAACATGAGACGGCGGGCGAAAATTTATTCGACGCGATAATTGATTCGGCGATTTTGAGATTTCGTCCGATAATGTTGACGGCGGCGGCGGCAGTACTCGGCATGTTGCCGTTAATGATGAGCGTATTCTGGGCACCTATGGCGGTAGCAATCGCTGGCGGTCTGTTAGTCGCGACGGTCTTAACGCTGTTGGTTTTGCCCGTCATGTATGCAAGCGTTTATTTTGGGAGGGATTTAAAACATGATTGATTTTCAAGACTTTGGCATCGAGGACAACGCACGCTATTCGGAATACCTTAAGTTTTGCCTTCAAGTTCCGTCAAACGGCTCGCCGCTTATCGCGCTGGGATATAAGAAAAAATTAAAGCTCCTGCGCGGCTATGCGGCAAATCTTTGCTGGCATAAATTTTTCATTGGCGATAACGAATTTTGGGCGGCTCCCGTCGGCGATTGGGACGAAATTAATTGGCGGAAAGTCTTTCCGGAGTATGTGCCGGCAGATACAACTTTCTTTGCCGTGCCGGAATATCTCGTTAATATTTGGCGGCGGGAACTCGGAGATGATATTTCTGTCGAGGAACAGCGCGATAACTGGGATTATATTTTGCACCTTGACCGCCTGAAAAATCTTGAGGGCAAGAAGTTCAAAAGCACTCGTAACGCGATTAATGCCTTTGAGAAGAATTACAACTGCACGATTGAAGAAATCACGCCGAAAATTTTTGACGAACTCAAAGCATTTCAAGCAGGCGCGGAGGAAAATCTTCAAGAGCGCGTGGATAATCTCGTCGAGGCAGAGGAAGACGACGATATATTTAATTTCGCGTTGAATCATTGGGACGAGCTGAAAAATTTATTCGGCTTTGTTGTGCGCGTCGACGGTCAGATTGTTGCCTATGTCATTGACGAAAGAATTGACGAAGTAACTTTAATCTCGCCCTTCGCGAAGGCTGATTACAATTTTAAAGGCGTAAATCAATTTGCCTATAGGTACGACGCGAAAATAAATTTGGAGCGCGGCTTCTTTACGGAAAACATTATGGACGATGTCGGCGAAGAGAATTTGCGTTCCTTCAAGGAGCATTTGTATCCGCTCGTCATGCTGAAAAAATTTATCGTGACTTATGAGCCGTCGGACGCGGAAGTTTTGCTCGTCACTGAAACGCGGGAAGAATGCGGCTTAAAAATTTCGTTCGAGCGGCTTGAAAAATCTTTGACGATAAGCTTATCGGGCAAGTTCAACACGGACGCGGCAAATCAGTCACGGGAAAATATTTTAACGGCATTGGACGGCGCGGAGAAAGTTCTTTTCGACTTGAACGGGCTGGAATATATTTCGGCGGACGGCTTTCGGATTTTGGTTGTCGCGTTTAAACAAGTTAAGGCACAAGGCGGCTCAATGACGATTAAAAACGTCGGCGGGCAAGTCCGCGAGGTTTTGGATATGACGGGCTTCGCGCAGATTTTCAACCTGGAGGATTAAGCAGAACGATGCGTGAGGATTTTTTTTCAACAATCGGCGAGATTATCAAATACGGCGGCTCGACGTTTGCGGCGTTGGTTGCAACGAG
>JAFZIQ010000072.1 GCA_017554285.1 Selenomonadaceae bacterium | reverse complement strand
AGTGCGGCGGCTTGAATCAGCAGAGTATTCTTTTCGGGCGAAGAGTCCATACGGTCGGCGATTGCCAATAACTTTTCGACTTTGGAATTGTCATTCAAAGCGGCTTTAACGGTCTCGAAAGGGGCATTAAAAAATTCTCCGCTGACAACGCAGTCGAAGAATTTGGCTTTAATGGTACTCTCCAATTTGCGAGCCTCGTCCAAAGACATGAAATTGGTTGTGAAGAAATCGATAATATCAAGCTTAGTCTCTTTACGAATTTCCTTAAGGCGGCGATTGAAGTCGGATGTGTACCCGATTTTGACAAGACCGTTGCTCAAAAGGATAACGTAAACGACGGCGACTTCAGCGAGCGGGCGGCGAATGGCTTTTTTCTCTTTAATCGGTTCTTCATCGGGGAAAAGGGAAGATTGCGCGGCTTGTTCGGAGATATAATAACCGTTCTTTCTAATAGACGGCAGAACTTCATGATAAACTTTGTCCTGAAAAGCTTTAGCTTCGGGCTTACGGCTTGCGAAGATGAGGCGATAGAGACCGGGCTCGTTTACGATAATCATCTCGCGCATCTGCCCACCTGACATCATTTTAAATGAGGTCAGCTCATTTGTGTCGAAGCGAGAGACAGCTTGAGAGACATTGCCCAAATCGAGAATGCGACACAAGTCGGCGGCGACGAACCAAAAATCGCCGTCAATAATGAGCCAACGCATTTGTCCGAATTCGGGAAGGTCAAGCAGTTGCGGCACTTGTGCGGACTTTTTTTCTTTTTCTTCAACGGGCGTTTGTTCGCTAAGGAGCCAAGAGAGAATGTCATTGGCGACGGCGGAAGAGGCGGCGTTGCACAAATCGGTTAATCCGTGCGAGTTGATGATGATAGTAGGTGGTGCATTGTTGGCATTTAGCGAGCGGACGGGAATGCGTTTTTTATCGGCGGCTTGAACGTGGCGGGCAACGAATCCTTCAGCATTGGCATAGCCGAGAATTTTGGAGACATCGCGCCCGACGAAATATTTTTCGCCTTCGAGTTCGACCGTCCGCACCGAGCCGAAGCGGTCATGTGTCATAATTTGGTTTGTCATAATGGTAACCTCCTAAAAATTTGACTTATTTCTTATCCCTATGGTAGAATAGAGACAACGATAATTCCCTGCGGATTACGCAGATTTTTAAAATTTCTTGACTGATAATATACAGCGATTTCGCAGGATTGTCAATCCGAAATAATTGTAGTGAAAACGAATAAATATAACGTAAAAGCTCGCGGCAGGCGGGCTTTTTGATTTAAAGGAGCCGATTATGAAGAACATATACTTATGCGGAGAGACAGATAATTATGAGGCGACGCGGATAGCCGACGAATTGGAGTTTGCAAAAGGCGACCCCGTGACGTTTTATTTGAATTCGAGTGGCGGGAGTGTCTTTGACGCGTTGGCGATAGCGCACAGCCTGAGGCATTACGACGGCGAATTGACAATCAGCGTGGCGGGCTTGGCGGCAAGTTCGGCGACGTTGATATTATGCAGCGGTCGCAAGGTAACAGCGGCGGCAAATGCGCTGTTCATGATTCACAGTCCCAAAATAATGTTAATGGACAATTATAATGCGCGGGAATTGCTGGACTTAAAAGAGACGCTGGACAAGGTAACCGAGACGATAAAAACGACCCTTGCGAGCCGAATAAAAAAGGAATTCTCTTTCGAAGACGGGGACGTATGGTTTACTGCACAAGAGGCATTGGAAATGGGGTTAATAGACGAAATCGAGGAGTTGGGAATAATGAACGTAATGGAAAAGAAATATCAAGCGTCGGTGCGCCACGCCGAAATAGGGCGAATTCGTGATTTAACAGCGATGAAGAATGAAAATGCGTCTGTAAATGCGATAATCGACGTAGCGATAAAGCGCGGACAAAGTGTCGCGGACGTTAAGGAATACATAGCCGCGCTGACCGATATAAAGACGGTTGGAGCGGCAGGAAAAATCGCAGATGTAATAACGGATCAAATGAATAGCGGGGCGGCTGGGGTCGTCGGGCAAACGGCACTTTCTGAGGAAGAAAAGAAAATCGCCTTTCGCAACAAGGTAGCCGAATTTGCTAACGGTTTGACTTGAGAGGAGGATTAAAATGGCAGAAACATTCAATCCGTATCTGATTAATAATACTTATGAGCTGATTAAGCTGGTTGAAACGATAAAACCGCCGGCAAGTTTTTTGAAGGATACTTTTTTCAGCGATGTTAATCAGAGTGTGCAAGATTACTTCGTCATAGAAAGCAGAAAGGCGGGCAGAGTATGCGCCCCCTTTATCTTTGAAGGCATTGCCGCCAAAGACGTTGCGCGATTCCCGCACTCAAGCCGCCTTTACAAGGCTCCGTGTTTAGCCGCACGCAGGAAAATCACACTTAACGACATTGCCGAACGGTTTTTCGGCGAGCAACCGATTTTTTCATCAATGACTCCGCAAGACCGAGCCGCCAAGCAACAAGCCGTTGACATGGTCGACCTGATGAACATGATAGCCAACACGCAAAATAGAATGTGTGGGGAATTGTTGCAGACGGGCAAAATAACGGTGAGCGGCGTATTGGCGGACGGAACTCCAAGAACAGACATTATTGATTTTCATTGGACGGGCAGATTGAATGTGTCAGTGTCTTGGGCTGATACGGTACACGCGTCGATTTACGACGACCTGCGCGACGCCAGCGAAAGAATTCAAGAATCAATCGGCACAATCCCCACCATAGCCATTTGCGGCAAAAATGTTGAGAAATATTTGCTTGCGAATGACGAAGTGTATAAGTGGCTGTTGATTCCTAACCGTCAAAATATCGCGCTTATGAACCTTGAGCCGAAATTTGCACAGCCTCAAATCAGATTTCTCGGCTACCTCGCGTCGCTTAATTTGGAGCTGTACAGTTACGCGGAAACTTTTAAAGACGGCGACCGGATTAAATCATTCCTCGACCCGGATTCAGTGATTATCGGCTCTCCGAAACTCGGTTCAAGTAACTTTGGACGCGTTGATTTCCTCGATATGTCAGGCAACTGGGCAAGTGCGGCGGCTCCGACGGTACCTTTGATAACTTGGGACTCGACTAATCAATGGAGCGCACTGACATTATTCTCCAGATACCTGCCTATACCCGACGAACTCGACAGTTGGATAACGCTTAACGTCGTGCCGACCATTGATGACGGCGACAGCGATACCGATACCGATTCGGATTCGGATACCGACAGCGATTAAAATTATGTTCAAAGAAGATTTACTTTCAGACCGTGACATTTTTCTTAACGATAATGAGTTTGCCGAAATGATTACGGTTGACGGCGTGGAGCTTAAAGCGGTTCGCAGTGAATATAACTCCAAAAAATCATCAAACAAGGCAGAGAATTTCGCGGGGCTTTTCGGCGATTTCACCAATATATATTTTAAGACCGATGATTATCTTGCTACTCGAAAACGATTGCCGAATCACGGAGAATTTTCTATAATCAACGGGAAAAGATATGTAGTTGAGACCTGCGCGGACGAAGGCGGCATTTGCAAATTAGTCCTTTCAGCGTACAGACAGGCGGTGTTGAGATGATAAAAATTAAGGTCGACACGGCGCAAGCGGTTGCGGGGCTGAATAAAATCAATGCCGCGCAGATTCGTTCGCGGTTGCAAGCGGCAATTCGTTCAAGTCTTGAGCAATCCAAATCAATCGCCACGCAAAGAGTATCTGCGCGATTTACGCGCGACTTTGCAACGCCGTTGATAAAAATAAAATCGTCGGGCTTGAACGGCTCATTGAGTGTCACGGACAGGCGGCATTCGCTCAGTCGATTCCCTCATCAACCGTCAAGCAGAATTAATCCGCAACCGCCCGGCGGCGTCACGGCTCAAGTAAGGCGCGGGCAATCTGAGAATTATCCGCGAGCGTTCATCGGTCGGGGACAAATCTTTGAGCGCGTCGGACGTCCGAGAGTGCCTTTAAAAAGGCATTTAGGGGCGGGCGGCGCGAATGAGCTTGGAAGTTCAAGAGTTGCGCCTTTCGTCGAAAGAAAAATCGGAGAGCGCATTGAACGCGAATTGGGGGATTTATTATGACGGTGAATGAACATCATGTTTTCTTTATGGCAATGGCTTTTTGGCTTTATCAGCGTGAACACGGTTTACCAATCGGCGTACCGAAGGAAATAGCCAAGAACAAAGCCGCGCGACGAGAATACAAGCGGATGTTGAAATATTTTGAAGAGATATACGAGCGCGAAGGCGCGTATTACATGGAACAAGTCTTAGCGGAAGCCAAAGAAAAGGGTCTTGTGTGCCTTGAATGCGAACCGGGACATATGTTATGACGCCTGCAGAATTGGTTCAAACGTTATCGCTGGAAATAAAAAAAGCCGTTATGGACTTAAAGTTGCGAACGGAATATGAGCAAGTACCGAGCGAAGAAGATTTCGTAGCGGTTAATGTATTCGCGCAATCGATACCGAAGAATTTATTTGAGGAAACGAGTTACTTACCGTTCGTGACGGTAGAATTATTATCGGTCGAGGACGATAAAGAGGGCAGTATCGCGCAGATAGGATTATCGTTTGCGACGTTCGGTTTGGAGGAAGACGGCTGGTTGGATTTATTTCATTTAATGGAGGTAACGCGGCAGAGGCTGTTGACGAAGCGGCTGATCGGCAATCGATTTCGGTTGCAAAGTGCGCATTGGGAGCCGATACCGAGCGACAATCAACCTGCGCCCTTTCAATACGGAGCCGCGACTTTGTCCTACCAAATCTTTCAGCCGCAAGAGAGGATTTAGGGATTAGGGATAAGGAGTGCGGCGGCTTGAAGTACGAGTTTATCTTTAGCGTCGGGATTGGTGAGCCTGTCCGCCATTGCCAATAATTTATCTGCGGGCGATTCTTGCAAAGCGGCTTTAATGGTCTCGAAAGGCACGGTGAAAAATTCCCCGCCGATAGCGTAATCGAAGAATTTCACTTTAAGAGTGCGTTCAAGCAAAAGTGCCTTATCGCGCGTCATTAATGCCGATACTGCCCAGCGCACTATGTCCAATTTCGTTTCTTTCTGCAATTCCTTCATCCGAGCCGTTAAATCTTTCGCCACGCCTATTTTCGTCGTACCATTGGAGAATTCCAAACCGTAAACGAAAGCCAATTCGGGCACGGGGCGACGAGCGATTTTCTTAACGGGCTGCTACTTAAAACATAGACAAATGTCCATGTCAAGATGAATGGGACAGACCTCGCGGTGCTGCCTTACTGCTTCGTCGTGTCCGCCTTCGCCGTAGCTACCGACGTTTGTTTAACACTCCACAGTCGTTACTTTCCGGCTAGCCACCGGTAGCTATGCTGTTTCATATTTCGTCGCATTTCTCAAGTTGATTGCCGCGTTCAAATCCCTGTCCATTTCCAAACCGCATTCACACCTATAAATCCTGTCTTTAAGTTTCAAATCCGACTTGATTCGTCCGCAACGCGAACATTTCTTGGAACTCGGATAGAATCTGTCTGCGATTCTCACTTCGATTCCGTACTGCTTAGCCTTAATCGTCAGCTTGGTTCTGAAGTAGGATAATCGCTGTACCGCTATCGCCCTTGATAAATGCCGATTCTTCATCATGCCCCGAACGTTTAAATCTTCAAGCACTATGAAACTTGGTTTTCGTTTTACAATCGCGCTGATGATTTTATTCTCGTAATCCACTCGAATATTCGTCAGAGTTTGATAAAGTCGCTGTATCTTGACTACTTGCTTTTCTATGTTTGCAGAATAAGTAGCAATTTTTTCCCCCCTTTTCTTTTTGTCTACATATTTTCGGCTCAAACGCCTCTGCTCACGTCTGAGTTTCTTATCTAACTTCTTTACTTGCGGTGTCTTGTTGATATTCGGTTTGATAACGCCGTTTGACATTACCGCCAATTCTTTAATGCCTAAGTCAATGCCGATTCCTTCACCTTGCGGTTTTTCCGAAATATTATCGGGAACTTCAACGAGTACCGATACATAGTAGCGACCCGCTTTGTAAGAAACTGTACCGCTATGGATTTTTGCTTTAGTCGGCAGATAGCCTTTCTCTTTGAGTTTGACTATCCCGATTGTCGGAACCTGTATTTTGTGCCGCCAAATTGTCCAATCGCCTTTGGCATTTTTCGGAAAGTACGCTTTGACTTTCTGCTGACGCTTTTTCTTGAACTTCGGACGATTTGTTTTGCCCTGCATGTAATTTTTAAACGCCCGCTCGGCATTGGTCATTGCTTGCTTACGTGCCTTTGCTCCGCACTTGTCTATCCACGGCAATTCTTTCTTCACGACGTGATTGACGTATTTGTCGAAGGTATAAGCTGTCACGAAAAATCCTTTACCGAGAGTTTCGTAAACTTCAAAGTTGCTCGCCAAATACAGATTGTACAGGTAGCGACATGTCCCCAGCGTTTGGCGTATCTTTAATGCTTGTTCCTCACTCGGCAAAATTTCTGTCTTGTAACCTTTTAACATAATTCTTCATTCTCTCGCTTTTGTATTTCTTCAAGCTGTTTTATGCCTTTTGTCTATGAATGTCAACGTTTTTAGATACCGTTAGCAAACTCCTAAGGGTATCTGAAAAGTGGACAACGGTTGACGCGGAAGGAGCGGTTGACAGAGTGTGGAATGGGTGGTAGAATGGTAAACGAAATCTGGAACGCGCCCTGCGTCAGGTTTTATAAAATTATTTCGTAGTAAATACTACTACATTGCGGCGCAGGTGTCAATAGCGAAAAAGTACATTGATTCCTTCGCCGCGTCGACAGATTATTTTTTTTTGCGCCTTCGGGCGTTTTTTTGTTAAGGAGATGATTAAATGGCAGAGACTTATCAGCACGGGATATATATAAAAGAATTGGCAACGATTTTGACGCCGCCGGTTGAAGTGGCGGCTCCGATAGTATGCGTCGGCACAAGCGCAATGTTCAATGCGACCAAACCCGCCAATCCCAATGAGCCGATTCTATGTTCTTCGCTCGCAGAATATGTGGAGCAATTCGGTTGGAGCGGCGACTTCGATAAATATACCAATGAGGAAGCCGCAAGTGCGGCTTTCCAACTCTTTAACATCAGCCCCGTAATTTTTATCAACGTTTTGGATACAACGGTTCATTCCGCGCAGGCGAATAAGGTCATAACCGGTTTGAGCAATCCCGTTACCATTGAAGAGCCGATTATCCTCAATACGATTCAAATCACCAGCGGAAGCGGTTCAGCCGCCGTCACTCTCACTGCCGACGAATTCACCGCTCGTTTCGACGATGATAAATGCGTCATAACCATTACCGACGACGACCGAATTGTCAACGATACCGCGCAACTCTCCTATAAAAAAATAAATCCCGCAGCGGTAACCGGTGCTGATATTATTGGCGGCGTCGATCCGACCACCGGCAAGAATAATGGGCTCGATACTGTCGAGGACGTCTATTCGAAACTCGGACTTTTGCCCGGCAGTTTAATTGCTCCGAAATTTTCTGCCACGCCAGCCGTCGCGCAGATTATGGCGAGCAAAGTCAAGCACATCAACGGTTGTTTTGAATCAATCGCTTTCGCCGACATCAATACCGCGCAGGTTACCAAATACTCCGACGCGTATTTTTACAAATCGCAGAATAACCTCGCCGATGAACGACTGGTTATCTGTTTTCCTAAGGTAAGTTTGGACGGTCAACAATATCATCTGAGTACGCAGGCGGCTTGTTTGGCGGCGAGCGTCGACGCCGATAATGATAATATTCCTTTTACGAGCCCTTCAAATCACGGCTTGAAAATCGATTCGGCTGTTTTGAGCGACGGCACGCCCGTTTATCTGAGCAAGGCTCAAGCCAATTTCTTGAATGGCGGCGGCATAGTTACCGCGCTCAACTTCGCCGGCATGCAACGTCTGTGGGGCAACCGCACAAGCATTTTCCCCGCGAGTTCCGACCCCAAAGACAGTTTTATTCCCGTCCGCCGCATGATGAACTTCATCGGCAATACCCTTGTTACGACGTATTTCAGCAAGATTGACAACGCAACGACGAAACGGCTCATCGAATCAGTCGTTGATTCGGCTAATATTTGGTTGAACTCTTTAGCTGCGGACGGCGCGATACTCGGCGGAAGAGTGGATTTCTATGAAAAAGACAATCCTCAAAACGACCTCATCGACGGCAAAATCGTTTTCAGTGTCGCAATCGGTTTCGCGGTTCCGGCGGAAACTGTTACGTTCAAGATTGAGTTCGACCCAAGTTATTATTCTGCTTTGTTCTCATAAAGGAAGTGATAATTTATGCTCCACCAAGAATCACTTATAAATTATGAAGTCTATCTGGGCGACAATGCCGAAAGGCTTTTAGGTACGGCTTCCGCCGAGTTTGGCGATTTGGAATTTCTTTCGACCGAGATAAAGGGCACGGGAATCGGCGGCAGTTATGAAAATCCCGTAGTCGGACATATTAAAGCTCCGGAGGTCACGCTAAATTGGCGCACGCTGTTTACTGCGCCGGTAAGATTGTTGTCGCCGAATGCAAGGAAATTATCATTGCGTGCGGCGATTCAACGTTACGACAGCGGCAACGGCACGTTGAAAATTTTGCCCGTGAAAATCGACGTGCGTGCTCGAATGAAAAGTTCTTCTTTGGGCAAGTTTGAACCGGGCGAGCAGACCGAGACCAAGACGGTTTTAATCTGCGATTACCTCAAGATAACGATAGACAATGTTGAGCGATTCGAGTACGATTGCTTTAACTTCGTTTACAAAGTGTATGGCGATGATCTGTTAGCCGACGTTCGCACGGCATTGGGATTATAATTAAGGAGGAATAAAAATGTTTGGAGCGATTGAATTGGAGCAATTTGAAGGATTAACGAGCATGCCGCAGGATTACGCGAGCGCATGGCATTCATTGATGGACGATTTAATCGGCGCGAGTTACAAGCCGCTTTTGTGTCTTGGCAAGCAGATTGTCAACGGCGTGAATTATTTCTTCATCGCCGAACAGACGCTGATAACCAATCCGCCTGTCCGTCGCGTCGTTAAAATCGTCATCACTCAGTTCGGCAACCGTTATGAAATAGTCAGCATTGAGGAGATTTGATTATGGAAATCGATTTTGAGAAACTGGACGTCGGTTTGAACAATCTGCGCGGCTTTGACTTTGAAGCGGTAAGTAAAGAGGAACGAGCAACCGGCAATACTTCAGTCCTTATGGCGACCGATGAGAAATTCCAAATCCGACTTGCGGCTCGCGCACTCGGTATCAACGTTAATGACATTCGCGAATTGCCGCTGAAGACTTTCGTTAAGGTTCAGCAACGAGTATTTAATTTTTTGTTCGGTACTTCGGGCGAAGAGACGATTGCTCAAGACAAATAAAAAAAGCCTGCTTGTCCTTGAGCGAGGCAACTCATACTTCGATAGAATTCTTTATGAACATGACGCTTGAGGAATTAACGGAATGGATTCAATTAGTCAACGAGCGACATAACGCGCTTAAGAAGCGGACAAAATAATATCTGCGAACAGTTTAAGCAGTCGCGGAAATGCGGATTAGTGCGGTCTTCGTCCGCGCAGATTGATTTGAAATTGTCGGCGGGCGTTATTTCTTTGGCAAACTCAAGATAATCCTTGAGGGCTTGGCACTTCGACGCTCGCCAACAAGTCCCGCAACGTTGAGGGCATTCCACAGACGGCGGCGGCGGCGGCGGCAGATTATTTTTAACGCCGTCGGTAATTACAATCGTCCGTGAAGAAATCGGGCAACCGCTGACATTACAATTATCACAATCGCCGCGTCTGCCTGTGTAAATGCATTTCCACCTGCCGCCCAAACCCAATAACGACATATTGCCACCTCACTTGAGCGAAAAAAAGAATGCAAAGACCAATCCGACTACCGACGCGGTTAAGATTTGGCTGTGCCGAATAAAGCTCTTCATGTCATTTCGCAGGTCGTTTATTTCGTCCTTGAACGAAGTTTCTACCTTGTCGATTCGACCGTGAAGCACGATTTCTGCCTTGTCAATGCGCTCATTGAGCTCATTGCGAACGTCTTTAATTTCTTTGCGCGTTGTTTCCAACTTTTCTTCGAGAAAATATTGGCGCGTTTCGATTCGGTCTAAACGCTTGCCGATGTCACGCAGTTGCTCAATGATTAAGTCGTCGCGAGAAAAATACTGCGGCGGTAACTCGGTTACTTTTGCTTTTTGATTTTGGTTATCCATATGAAGTTCCTCCTTGAATTTTCCTGCGAGGGCTGTTAAAATAATTTTGCCCTGCGCGGTTGAGTGTTCAATTTCGGGGTGAAGTTGATACCATTGTCGGCGGGCGTTATTTTTTTGGCAAACTATTGACGCCTCACTTGAGCGAAAAAAAGAATGCAAAGACCAATCCGACGACCGACGCTGTTAAGATTTGGCTGTGGCGGATAAAACTGTGCATGTCATTTCGCAGGTCTTTAATCTCGTCCCTCAATTCGTCGCGAACGTTTTTAATCTCTTCTTCGAGCTGAAATTGTCGATTCTCGATTCGGTCAAGGCGTGTTTCAACCCTGTCAAGGCGTTTGCCGATGTCGCGCAGTTGCTCAATGATTAAGTCGTCGCGAGAAAAATACTGCGGCGGTAACTCGGTTACTTTTGCTTTTTGATTTTGGTTATCCATGTGAAGTCCCTCCTTGAATTTTCCTGCGAGGGCTGTTAAAATAGTTTTGCTCTGCGCGGTTGAGTGTTCAATTTCATTTTAGCACAGGGCATTTTTCGTTGTAAAGAAATTTTTTGGAGAGGAGTGAAAGGCAGTGTCGAAATCGTTCAATGTGTCGTTTAATATTCTGGGCAATCTCGACCCGTCCTTACTCGCCTCTATCCAAAATGCTCAAAAATCCGTTGAATCTTTGGGCAAACTCAACGGCAAAGCGATTCAGCAAGCTCAAAAACTCCAAAATGCGCAGAATCAACTTAAATCAATACAAGGATACCGCGATTTGCAACGAGCGATGAAGGACGCCGAAAAAGACCGCGCAGGTGAATTGCTCAATGCCAATCGGTTAAACGTTCAGCAAAAAGCCGCGCAGTCGCAACTTGATAATTACCGCGAATCGTATAAGCGTCTGCAAAGAGTTCAACGCGAAGGCAAAGCCAAAATCGACACGGATAAATTATCGGTCGCGAAATTGAAATCCGCGCTCGCCGAACACGGTAAGGACATGGGCAAAGACGCGGCGAAGATACTGCGTGAGCAAATTCGTTCGGCAGAGAGTGAAATAAAAGCCCGCGAAAAATCCTTATCGTCGATGATGAGGGGCGCGGCGTCGGAACTCAAGGCGCAAGAATCAGCCGTTAAAGGTTTAAGTGACGACTTTGCGGCGGCGTCGGCACGGGCTAAAGAATTGCAAGCGACTTTGGCGGCTCAAAAATCGCAACTGTCGCAAATGCGAACCGCCTTGCCGTCGGGCTCACTTGCCGCGCAGGAAATGCAACTTCGCGCAAATATTCAGCAAACTACCAACGCCCTCAACCGGGAAATCGCCGCTCTCGAACGTCGCAATCAAATTCAAGCCAATTTCTCACAACGTCAACAGGATTTATCCAATGCTTACGGCAACTTCCAATCGTCAATCGACAGCGCGAAGTCCATTATGAGCCCCTTCAAGGACGCGGCGGACAACGCTATGGAATTTGAATACGCTATGAGTAATGTTAAGGCATTAACTCAGATGCGCAATATCAAAGAGGGCAACACTGCCCGCGTCGAAGAAGAAATGGCGGCATTGACCGCGCAGGCAAAAGAATTGGGCGGAGCGACCGAATTCACCAAAACGGAAGTTGCGCAGGCTCAAGGCTATTTGGGCATGGCGGGCTGGGATTACACCAAAATTCAAGCGGGCATGAAACCGATATTGGATTTGGCGAGCATAGCGGGCGACCATAATATTCAGCGAACTGCCGACGTCTTCAGCGATATAATGACGGCAATGTCGTTAAATCCCGGCGAGATGAAAAATGTAGGCGGCAAGGAAGTTGAAGCGAGTTCACATTTCGCCGATTCAATGGCATATGCCTTGACGCAATCGAATATGAATCGCGAGAATTTCTTTGAGGCGTTAAAGTATTCGGCACCGATAGCGGCTACGGCGGGTTTGAGTGTCGGCGAAGAAATAGCGGCGAACATGATAGTCGCGAACAGCGGTATCAAAGGCTCGCAAGCAGGTACGGGCATGAGGTCGGGCTTACTGACATTGGCGGGCGCGAATAAAAAGGCTCAAGAGGCATTGGAAGAAGTAGGCATGTCTTCGAGTGACGCGCAAAAGCAAATGGCGGAGGCTCAAGAAACGTTCAATGCCTTAGGAGTGACGGGCAGTAATTTTTCGCAACGCGTCATGCAATTGGGCGAAGCATTCAGCCATATGTCGGGCGACGAGAAATTGAACGCTGCCTATAAGATATTCGGCAAGAATGCGGCGACGTTTTGGACTAAACTGTTAAGCGACCCGCAATCACTGATGGACTTCGCCAAATACTCGCAGGAAATTGATTCGGGCTATGCGACGGGCTGGGCGTCGGATACTGCGGCAGTCATGCGCGACAATACCAAGACTTCGATTGAATATTTGAAATCGGCACTGGATACGTTGCAAGGAAACGCGGGCGATGCATTATTGCCGGCAATTCGTTCGGCGGCTGAAATTTTTTCGCCTTTAGTTTCATCGGCGGCTGAATGGGTCGCTCAACATCCGCAAATCGTTCAGGCGTGCGCGGCAATCGCGGCGGCAGTCAGCGCGGCTACTGTTGCAATCGCAGGTTTTTCATTGGTCATGGCGGGCGTCCGATTTGCTCAAGCGGGCTTTGCGACCGCAGGTTTATTATTTACCGATTTGGCGGCGAAAGTAACAGCGGCGTCGACAGTCCTGCGCGGTTTGACATTGGCAAATATCGGAGCGTCATTAAGCGGCGGATTGGCAGCGGCATCGGCGGCGGCTCAAGCTTTCGGAACCGCTATGCTCGGCGCGGCTAGGGCGGCTTTAACATTCGTCTTTACACCGGTCGGAGCGGCACTTATGGCTTTGGCTCTCGCCGCTTATTACGCTTATACTCATTGGGAACAATTAAGCCCCGCAATCAGCCAAGTCGCAAGTACAATCGGCGGCTTATTCGGTCCCGTCAGTGCTTTGGGCTCTTCTTTAAGTGCCTCCTTTTCGGGACTTACTTCCTTATTCGCGCCTCTGAGTGGCTTAGTCGGCTCGTTGGCAAGTGCCATTGGCGGCGGTTTATGCGGTGCCTTTCTTATGCTCGCGGGCATTGTCGGTACTGTCGTCGCCACCGTCGTTAATCTTTTCTCCGATATGGTTAAGACCGTCACCGACGCCGTCAATAATATCATCCAAATCTTTGACGCCCTCGCCAATAAAGATTTTTCCGCCGCTTTTAAGGGCTTGAAAAATCTGGGCAGTGATTTCATCGGCGACCTCGCCAATATCGGTTCCAATTCCGTTAATACCGTCGCTCAAGGCTTCACCGGTACTTCTGCCGCCCTTGACATGATGATTAATCCTCAAATGCAAGCGGCTGATCAATCCGTTCAGACGGCTAACGGGGTCGGAGCCATTCAAGCACAACTTCAACAACCGCCCGTTGACGTTGCACCCGTCGAACAGTTCAGTCAGAGTATCGCTCAAGCCAATTTGCCCGCTCAAGATTTCGGCAATTCCATGATGATGACGACGCCCCCCATGCAGGAATTATCCATGACGACGCCCATGGTTTCTGCCGAAATGATGAATGTCGGCAATTCGTCTACTATGGCGGCTCCGCAGATTGATTCCGTCGGAGTTTCGTCTACCGGTGCCGCTCCTCAAATTGATTCGGTCGGAACTTCGTCTGCAAATGCCACAGGCGGCATTCAAGCCTTAGGCGGCGTCGCTATGTCGGCTTGTGTCGGTATTGCCGCTTTATCGGGCTCTGCTTCAGCCGTCGCAAGTGCCTTGTCTTCCGTCGCCGCTCAAATCAGCTCCATAAACATTTCCGTTCCGCAGATAAGTTTCTTTCCAATGAGCGTCGGCGGCGCACCCGTCGGTCAAAACGCCGCAGGCGGTATTTATCCCAAAGGCGAATTCCTTACGACCTTTGCCGAAGATTCGCCCGAAGCCGCTATCCCTTTGGACGGCTCTTCACGTGCCATTTCTCTTTGGCAACAGGCGGGACAAATTTTGGGCGTCTTGCCCGATGACAATAAAAAAAGCTCGCCTCTTGCGAGTTTCAACGATAATTCTTTTCCGTCAAGCAATCCGACTTCCGCGCAATTTTATTCAGATTCAAGCCCTATCATTAATATCACCGTCAATATTTCGGGCAATGCCGATGAATCAACCGTTCGCAACGGCATTGAACAATCATTGCCTCGCGCAAAAAGTTTTGCTGAAGAAATGGCGGCTTATCGCCACGAACAAAGGAGGCGTTCCTTCGCATGACATACAAAACCTGCGCGGGCGACCAATGGGATTTGATAAGTTATAAAACGCTGGGTTCGGAGAAATATATCGTCGAGCTAATCAGAGCCAATCCCGATAAATCCGACTTATTCATATTCGGCGCGGGAATCGAAATTAAAATCCCCGACATTGCGCCGGAGATTAAACCGATTAAGTTGCCTGCTTGGAAAAAGTCTTAGAATTCCGCGCAGACGAGCGAAAATTTCACGTCGAAATATTCTCCGCCGATACAATACGCCGCAAATTTTTCTTTCAATGCCGCCTCAAGTGCGCGGGCGTCTTCAATCGACATCAGCCGCGAAGAATAGAAATTCAGAATGTAAAGACCGGTTTCCGATTTGATTTTACCAAACCGCTCCGTAGGATTGGTCGTGTATCCGATTTTGACAGTGCCGTTGCTCATAAGCAACGCATACACGACTGCCAATTTCAAACAAACATTCTGCGGAATTTGATTGCGAAGACGAGCATTCTCCATTTTCAATACCTCCAATTCATCATCGACAACGGGCGGCGCGGGGTGATTCTCCTTAACGGGCTCCTCATCGTGGAACAAGGAACCTTGCGCGGCTTGTTCGGAAATGTAATAGCCGTTCTTACGAATAGCGGGCAGAATGACATCGGCAATTTTCGATTGAAATTTTTTAGCATACTCGGAACGCGACTTCCAAATCAAACGATAGAAGACGTTTTCGGGCAGAAAGTCACCTCTGCCGACTTCCTTATCATAGCCGAGTTCGCGCAGATAGTCATTGATACGACGCCAGCGAATAGAAAAAGAGGTACCGCCACTTTCTGGCGGTTTCTCCTTCGTCTGGAGAATGGAGGAGGAAATATGCCCAGAAACTGGGCGTTGCTCTTTCGTCCAGCCGCATTCGCGAGCAATATCTTTTGCACTGAGCCACGCGACGCCTTTGTCATCGATATAACCGCTGAC
This sequence comes from Selenomonadaceae bacterium, assembly GCA_017554285.1. Taxonomy (GTDB): domain Bacteria; phylum Bacillota; class Negativicutes; order Selenomonadales; family Selenomonadaceae; genus Quinella. The sequence continues at coordinate 6,420 of JAFZIQ010000072.1, read as the reverse complement.
GCCTTCAACCGTAACGATTTGCGGCACGTCGGGCTTATCGCCGATTTTCACCTTGACAATTTGAAAATAATCGCACTCCAATTCAGCGAATCGCTCCAATGCCTTTTGAGTGTTAAGCATTTTGCAGTGACGAACGCAACCTTCATGCGTCCACAAGATAGCGAGGTTGGCAGTTTTGGGGATAGGGGAAGGAGAATAAGAATTTCTTACTTCGCGCCCGCTCTCCTTAGTCGCGGCATATGAATTTCCGACGTCGCTCAATTTTCCCTTTAACGCTCTTAACTCTTCACCCGTCACCTTGAAATAGTGCACGCCCTCTTGAAATTGTTCTTTCGCATAGTGAAAATTATCGCGGATTCGATAAGGCGTTGTGTCGTAGATTTCGGCGAGTTGCGCGGTAGTGAGTACTCTTTGATTAGAGTAATCGACGGGGACTAAATCTTTAATGTTCATAATGATTCCTCCCAAAAATTTGACAAGCGGCGGGCAAGGGTGATAGAATGTGAAACGGTATAAGGAAACACTCGGCACCACGCCGTGCCGATATATAGATTTTCAGAACGCATTATAAACGACAGCTTGCCCGGCTGTCAACGATTAAGGGCATTTTTTTATTGCACGGAGTAATGATTATGGATACTCGAAGGCTTGAAGTCAAAATATTTATCAACAACAAAGACGCCACTCAAGACCTGTCGCCTTACCTTAAGTCAATCAGTTTTGAAGACAGTATGGAATCGGAATCGGATACCGCGCAGATAGAATTGGCTGACCGCGAACGATTATTTATCGGCGACTGGTTCCCCGAACTCGGCTCGACACTCCAAATCACTTTGGTTAAGCACAATTGGCTCGGCGATAATCAAGATGAAACTCTGGACTTAAACGACTTTGAGATTGATGAAATCGAATGCTCCTTGCCGCCGTCGATTTTCAAGATAAAGGCAGTAAGTATCAGCGAGAATTCGGGCTTGCGCCAGCATGATGAATCTAAGGCTTTTGAAAATGTTCGCTTATCCGAGATAGCCGCGCAGGTTGCCAAAGACAGCGGCGTCGAATTATTTTATGAAGCGACCGACGACCCGTTAATAAAACGAGCCGAACAGGGCGAGCAATCGCGCCTTGCCTTTCTTGAAAAGCTGTGTAAGAAATATTACCTAACATTAAATTTCGTTACCGTATTGACTTTGCTTTTTATGTATGGTAATATTTTGCACATGAAAGGAGTTGTTTGAAATGACGGGGTTAATCGAAGTGAAAAGTAAGGTAATGACAGAGGAAACAGTAAATCAGGCAGATTTGGTTGCGAAATGGATTGCTTTTGCACAGGTTAAGCCCGCGAGTGTTCGCGCTTACACGAAAGGCGTCAAGAATTTCTTCGCATTCGTCAAGACAAATGACATTTCAAACATTACTCGAGAAGTGCTTATCGGCTACAAGGAGTATTTGGGCGTGAAGTACAGAGCGGCGACAGCGAATCTGTACATGACTGCGACAAAACTTTTTATCGGATTTCTTTATCAGCAAAGTATTATTCCCGTGAATGTTGCTGATCGCATTAAGAATTTCAAAGTATCGGAGCAACACACCAAAGACGCACTGTCCGCGCAGGCAACTAAAAAAATAATCGCCGCGTTCGATACGGCGACTCTCAAAGGCAAGCGCGATAAGGCAATCTATACGTTGATGACGACATGCGGCTTGCGTTGCGTTGAAGTTATGCGAGCAAACGTCGGCGATTTGGTAACTCGCGGCGAAAAAATTTTTCTCCAAGTACAAGGTAAAGGCAGAGACGATAAAGCGGAGTGTGTTGAAGTTCCTGCGCCCGTCATGAATTTAATCAACATGTATCTTGCCGACCGCGCAGGCGTCGTTGATGACGCTCCTTTATTCGCGTCGGTATCACACAGGAATTTTGGCGGACGTCTTACGACAACTTCAATCAGTCGCATAATCAAGGAGACGCTCCGCAACAACGGAATCAATTCTTCGAGAATAACAGCGCATTCGCTCCGCCATACCTGCGCTAACACAATGATTCTGAACGGCGTTGACCTTCGCCGCGTTCAGGAAGTCTTGAGGCACAAAAATATCACGGTAACCCAAAGATATTTGCATGAACTTGACCGGTACAATAACGGCGGCGAAAATATCTGCGCGGCGGCATTTGGGCTGTAAGGAGGCGTCGGCAATGAAAACCAAAAATGCCTTCGCACTTCGAGATTTTGACGATAAAAGAATTTGGAAACAAAAATTTTTTACACCGCGATATTTTGGGCTCCCCGAAGATAATAATGACAGTGATATTTTTGAAGAATTTATATCACTTTGGGAAGAAGAAAACTTAATCGGAGTATCACCTACAGATGAGGAAATACTGGATATTTATTGCCGACAAGCAATAAAAGCCCTAAACAAAGAGTGGCATGGTAGATTTAAATTGATGATTGAAATACTGAATAATATTTCGCGCAACGTGCTTTTTTATTTGGAAAAAATAAATCGTCATTACAAGCGTCTTGAAGAATATTCTTTAATCTGGAATGAAAAAGTTTCCTCTGGTGTAACTCCTTCAGAAAAGGATATTCGTATGAAAACTTGTCGAATTCAAAAGCTGTTAAAATCTTATGCGGGCATACAAAAGACTATCAAAAATTTACAGTCTTCAATCAAGCAACGTGTTAAAAATATGACCGACACTTACGAAAAGGCAGACCGATATATTTTTGCGATAAGACTTCGACAAGCACGTTCAGAGGCAGGATTAACCCAAGTGCAAATAGCCGACAAAATCGGCATGACACAAGGAGGTTATACAAATTACGAAAATGCTGTTCGCGAACCGTCAATAGCGACTTTAAAAAGACTTTCAAAAATACTCAAGCGACCAACAGATTGGTTATTGGGATTGACGCCACAATAAGGCGTTTTTTTTTTGACATTCTGGAGAGAAAGTACTATACTTCACTACGTTTTACAACGTTTTTATAAATCTTCATGACGATTTACAATGAAAGGTTTTGATAAAATGAAGTTAGACGGAATGAAAGTGCAAAGTGAAATCGTTCGGAGACGCTTGACGATAACCGACTTTGCGAAAAAGGCAGGCTTGCCGACTTCAACATTGTATCGTGTGATTAACGGTGATGGACGCTCAAACACTCGCACGGCAGGCAAAATTGCGGCGGCTCTGCAAATGAATCCTACCGAAATTTCCTATTCTTATTCCGCGCAGATTAAGGAGGAAAACCTATGAATAATTTTTTGCCGCCCCATGCGGTTAATCCTATTTCGGGCTGTACTCGAGATGAAGAAATAGAAAAAGCTCGCGCAATCGGCGGGCGTCTTCCCTTCGACGCTTACGAAAATTTGATTCTACGCGGCGTTGTTCCTTATCCTAAAGGCAATCGCCGTAAAAAAAATAACGCTCGCAGACGGGCGGGCAGAAAGGAATACAAAAAATATGGAAACTAATAATAACACAAGTAACAACAACTTTCAATCGAGAAAAATATCGGCAGAGACTATAGCCAAAATCCTCCGAATCACGCCTGACAATCTCGCAACGCACGGCATAATTCAACCTTCGCGCTCGTCCGGGTTTAATTGCCCGACTTGCGGCAACGGTACAGGCTCGCAAGGTACCGGAATGAATATTAATCCTAGAGTCCAAGACCAGACTTCATTTCATTGTTTTGCTTGTGGCGAAAATTTTAACGTCTTGCAACTTTGCGCCCTGCATTACTAACTCGATACTCGAAATGATTTTCGGCAACTCGTCGAAAAAATCTGCGCGGACTTTGAGATTGATGTTGAGTATGAAGAATTCTCGATGACCGACTCGAAACGCTCCGCAAAAAAATCCTGCAAACGGCGCGAACGTCCTTCGCCTGCCGAAATCAAAAATATACAAGACGATTTAAATGCGCCGACAGAGCCGCTTAAGAGCTTTATGGAATATTACAACGGCGGAAAAGGTTGGCGCGGTTTTGATTTCGATTTTCTTATCGCTCACGGTTGCCGATTTATCAGCGGCTGGACACACCCCAAAAATCGCAATACCAATAAGGAAGAAAGGACGCCGACAGATCGCATGATTATTCCTGCAGGCGATTCCGGCTATCTTGCGCGGCTGGTTGACGACGTTAAAAATTATGACGTTAAGGCGCAATCTTATATTCGCGGCAAGGAAAAAATTCATGCCGGTGTCAAAAAACTTTTCGGAGCGGACGTTTTGGATGCGCCTGAACCGATTTTTTGTTTTGAGGGCTATATCGATGCGATGTCCGCTGAACTTGTCGGTTTCAAATCCGTTGCAATCGGCGGCAAGGGCGAAGGCGATTTAATTGTCTCCGCTGTCGATAACCTTAATCCTAAACCGCAGATTATTATTCTTTTAGACCCTGACGCCGAGAAAGAGGCTAATCAACTCCGCGCAGATTTATTGTCGGTGAAATGCCCTTGCGTCGTACGTTTTCTTTCCAAACCGACACAAAAAATTAATTATGATGATTGCGATTCCGGCTCTGCCGTTATTTTTACTGAGAAAATCGACGCCAATTCTATTCTTCAGAATCAAGGCGCAGATGTACTTCGCATTATGTTGCAAGATATTCTCGATGATTCGCTTGCGGAACTTAACGCCGTCGAAGCGGAACTTATGAAAAAAGACGACGCGGGATTATCCGATGATGATTGGGATTTTATCTTCAGCGGCGATTCTTCCGATTTGGACTTCGCTCGTCGTCTCGAAAGATTTTGCGGCTCTGCTGTTCGCTGGTTGACCGATGATGAATACTGGTTGACTTACGACAATGGCGTTTGGTTGCGAGGCTCCGAAAAAAATTCGGTTGTCGCTCCTTTCGCACGTAAACTTGCCGACGCCATGAAACAAAACGCAAATGACAAAGACGAGCGTGACCTTGCCGACAAATTTAAAAGCTCAAAGAAAATCGGAGCGGCTATTACCCTGCTGAAATCCTGTGATTCCATTTTAATCTCCGCCGACGACTTAGACAAACACCCTCAACTTTTGAATTGCTTAAACGGCGTTGTTGACCTTGAAACGGGCGAACTAATGCAAAGCGACAATTCCTTAAAATATCTCACACAACAAGTTAGCGTTTCTTACGACGCCCGCGCAGATTCAACCGCCATTGAAAAATTCTTTCAAGACATTCAACCTGACGAAATGACCCGCGCAGGTTTAAAACGTTGGATCGGATACAACACGACAGGCAATGTTCGCGAAGAAAAATTTCTGATTTGGTTAGGCGAAAGTGGCGCAAACGGCAAAGGTGTTTTATCGCGGACACTTTCGGCATTATTCAGAGATTATGCCGCCGCTTTGCCGAGAAATGCATTTGTCTTGCGAAAATTCGATGACGGCAATTCTCACACTGCCGCGCTTAATTCTTTAGTCGGCGCAAGATTCAGCATTGCGGAAGAGTTGCCTCAAAATGTTACTCTCGATTCGGCTCTGATTAAGACTTTAGTCGGGGGTGATATGCAAACCTTCAGACGGCTCCGCGAAGAATTCAAAGACTTTGAGCCGACCGCCAAAATTAATATCTCCAGTAACTTTATCCCTAGGTTTGAAAACGTCGACGACGGCGGCATTGAACGCCGACTGCTTGTTATGCCCTTTGAGCAAATTTTTAAAGGCGAAAGTGCAAACCCTTTTTTGAAAGAACAGCTGCTTATGCCTGACAATCTGCGCGGCTTACTGAAAATTCTTGTCGACGAGGCTAAAGCGTGGTACAGAAACGGATTGATTATTTCGGATAAGATGAAGAAAGCTACGACAGAAAATCTTGACGCTAATGATTTCATAAGTGATTTTCTTGCCGAGCATTGCGAAATTGGCGAAGGAATGGGTGAAGTTCCTCGTCAATGCTTGCTGGCTGAACTTTACGAACATTATCCGCGAGCTTATAAATTCAACGAAACTGACCTGTGCAAGATGATTGCAAAACGTGGCGTTAAATATAAACGAATGAACCGCGGATACGTTTTCAATGGAATTCACTTATTGAAGGATAAGAAATTCGATAGCAATCTGACTCCGCCCGACGATTTTTCATCCTACGATGAGCCGATTCCGCCGCCCGACGATTTGCCTTTCTAATCACGAATAACTTAAATGTCAACTATATATTTTTTGTATGTTATCTAAAGGCGAAATTTTATATGGTGTAGCTGGGTGTAGCTGGGTGTAGTATGAGCTACACCCTTTTTCACCTTATAAATCGCGTCATTACGCTAACCTTTAAATGTCAACTATATATTTTTTGTATGTTATCTAAAGGCGAAATTTTATATTGGTGTAGCTGGGTGTAGCTGGGTGTAGTATGAGCTACACCCTTTTTCACCTTATAAATCGCGTCATTACGCTAACCTTTAAATGTCAACTATATATTT
>JAFZIQ010000071.1 GCA_017554285.1 Selenomonadaceae bacterium | reverse complement strand
GGCGATAAAATTTTAGGCGAATTTATGTAAGTGTTCCTGTGCATGACGCCGAATCTTACGAACTCCGCCGCCTCAAGTCCCGGTATCATTTTGAAAACTCTTTTTTGTTCGCCCCAAGTCAAATGCGTTTGAAAGCCGACTAAGTTATAAAGCGTCGCCTCGCGATTGTCTTGCCGCAACTGAACGACTGCATAAGGAGTTTTGCCCGTGCGCGGGTCGATTAAGCCGACAGGTTTTAAATTCCCGAAACGCATTGTATCCTCGCCGCGAGCCGCCAAAATTTCTACGGGCAAACAACCTTCAAAGAAAATTTCTTGCTCGAAGTCGTGAGGCTTAGTCTTTTCGGCATTGATTAATTCTGCGCGGAAAGTTAAATATTCTTCGCGAGTCATCGGGCAATTTATGTAAGAATCATCTGCGCCCTTGTCGTAGCGCGAGGCTTTGAACGCCTTATCAAAATTAATCGAATCGACCGTAACAATCGGAGCCGCCGCGTCATAAAAATAAAAATCGTCGCCTCCCGTGAGACGTTTAATTTCTTCGACAAGTGCGCCCGCCGTCAAAGGTCCGCTAGCAATAATTTTAATGCCGTCCAATTCGTCAAGGCTCGTAACTTCTTCTTCGACAAAGTTCACGACGGATTTAACCTTAGCCGTGATAATTTTGCCGAATTCTGCGCGGTCAACTGCCAATGCGCCGCCCGCAGGAATTTTAGCCGAATCAGCCGCCGCCATTATAATCGAATCAAGGCAACGCATTTCTTCCTTTAAAACTCCGACGGCATTTGTAAGTCCCGCCGCCCGAAGTGAATTACTGCAGACAAGCTCGGCGAAATTTCCCGTCTTATGTGCGGGAGTTTTTTTGGTCGGGCGCATTTCGTGCAAGACTACTTCGACGCCGCGTTTTGCGATTTGCCAAGCCGCCTCCGAACCTGCCAAGCCCGCCCCGATTATATGAACTCTTTCCCTGACACCTGACACCTATTCCCTGACACCTTTCCGCCGCGCAGTTTTTTTGACGGGAGCTTTAGCTTTTTCAGCCGCCTTAGCCGCCAATTTTACCTTGCGAGCCTTGCGCATTTCAACGCGCCGTTTGACATCTTCCAAAATTTTATTCACGGGGTGATTATCTCGCGTCGAACAATTTTCATTGCCGCAGTAAAACATTGGAACGCGGTCTTTAAACTTATGCGCGAACATCGTCGACCCGCAAATTTTACAAGTCATGGTTTGCGGCTCGTCCCAAGTCGCAAAATCACATTGCGGAGAATTTTCACAGCAATAAAACGTCCGCCCGCGATTCAATGAACGCTTACCCAATCGCCCGCCGCATTTCGGGCATTTTTTATCCAGCAATTCAAGCAAAGGTTTCGTATTCTTACAATCGGGATAGCCCGAACACGCCATAAAAGCCCCGTAGCGTCCGTGACGAATCAACATTTTGCGCCCGCATTTCTCACAAACCTCATCAGTCTCAATGACAGGCTCGCTTTGCGGCGCGGCACCTTCGCCGAGTGAATCTATTGCCTCTTCAAATTTCTCGTTGAACTTCACGCAGTAATTACTTATCACGGGAATTTTTTCAGCCTTACCCGCCGCGATTTCCTTAACCTGCGCGGAAATCTCGTTATAAGAATCGGCACCGAAAACTTCATCGAAAAAGCCGTTAAGCGCGTCAAGTACACGCTCGCCAAGCGCAGTAACCTTGTAAATCGAATCTTCCGCCGTGATATATTTCCGCTTGATAAGGCTTGCAATGCCGACCGAATAAACTTCCGCCCAATCGACTTTCAAAGCGTCCAAAGTCGCCATTAAAGTTGCGTCGTTCGTCACGTCGTCAAGTTCATAAGTCGCAGAAATTTTCCCGTTCGTAAGCCGCGAATAAATCAGTTCATAAAGTTTGAATTGGTGCTCGCTCAAATATTTCTGAACAGCAGCCGGCTCGCGACGTTCGGCGGTTAAAGAAATTTCTTTGCCGTGCGGATAAGTTATCAAGCCCGCGTAGCCGCCCGACTCAAAATTTATCCCTTCATAAATTTGTTCGGCTAATATCCGCGTCCGCGCAGTCGAAAAGTTCAGCTCCTTAAACGCAAGTTCTTGGAGCGCGGCGGGCGTCAAAACATTCTCGACGGTTAAAACTTTTTGCTTAGGCGGCCCGGCTATTAATTTCAAAAGCATTGCACGAAATCTGCCGACCTTTACGCCGCGCCAAATTTTCATCGAAAGATATTCGCCGACTTTGTGACTGACGTATTTATCAAGCAGTTGTTTGGCTTGGAAAGAATCAGCCAAATTTTCATCAATCGTTCGCATATCCTCGAATTCCGCTTTGAAATTTTCCTTTGTCAACTCGTCAAGCCAAATTCGACAATGCGATTTTGGATTCACTCCGAATAATTCGCAATACTGCCGCGCCAAAAATTCGCCCTGCGCATCGGGATTCGTTGCAAAAAAAATCCTCCGCGCATTTAACGTTTCGCGCTTGAGTTCGGCGAATAACTTGCCTTTGCCGCGTACCGTGATATAGTCGCCTTGATAATTTTCATCTACGCCGATTCGACTTTTGGGCAAATCCTTCAAAAATCCGTCGGTCGACATGACCAAATAGGAACGTCCCACATATTTTCTGAGCGTCCGCGCCTTACCCGTGCTCTCAACGAGTATCACCGACTTTAAACTTTTTTCTGCCACCGATTTTAACCTCCAAAATGCAATTCGTAATTCGTAATGCGTAATGCGCAATTAATTCTTTGCTAAGGGGTAAGGGAAAAGGTGTCGGGGGTAAAGGGTTTTTC
>JAFZIQ010000070.1 GCA_017554285.1 Selenomonadaceae bacterium | reverse complement strand
GTATTCGCACCGCTGTTATTGACAGAATCGTTACCCGCGCCGCCAATGACTGTTACATATTGCGCGGAATTGGAAACAGTATCGTCGCCTGTGTCGCCGTTTAGCGTGGAATAAGTTCCGAGACTGGCATTTTCAATGTAATCTCCGCTACCGCCGCCGTTGATTGAAACTTGCGAGCCGGTGTTATAGACGGTGTCTTTACCGTCACCCGTACTGATTAAAACCTCGTTGCCGCTGTTGTCTACGGTATCTTTGCCGTCGCTTGTATCGATTGTAACTTTATCGCCTGTGCTTTTAATTGAGTCTGCCTCATTCGTCCCCTCAATCATAATGCTCTTGTCATTTTTGAAAACCGCCATAAAATTTCCTCCCTCAAGGATTTTTGAGTGCTATATGGATTATATTAGTTGTTTTTTTTTTTTGTCAATTCTGACGAGAAAATTTTTGCGGTCGCGCAGATTTTTTGCTTGCATTATGTATTCATGAATCTGAAATTTGACAGGTTATGACATTCTAAATATAATTTTATGCGTCAAAAAATTTTTTCATTCAGATTCTGCAGGAGGGAATTTTTTTAATGGATTTGTCGCAACTCTTAAACGACGTAAATGATTTTGTATGGGGACCGATAATGCTGGCGTTCTTGGTTGGCACGGGTATTTTTTTAACAATACGTTTAAAATTTTTGCCGTGGATAAATCTTTGGTATGCGGTGAAAATGATTATGCAACACAAAGCGGACAATAAAGGCGACTTATCACCGTTTCAATCGCTGATGACGGCTTTATCAGCGACGGTCGGCACAGGTAATATAGTCGGCGTGGCAACTGCAATGGTACTCGGCGGACCCGGCGCGATTGTCTGGATGTGGATTAGTGCGGCGTTCGGACTCTCGACCAAATACGGCGAATCGGTTTTGGCTGTCAAATATCGCGAGACAAATTCCGTCGGAGAAATGGCGGGCGGTCCTATGTACGCCATGAAAAACGGTATCGGCGGCTCGTTCGGAAAAATTATGGCGACGTTGTTCGCATTATTCGCGGTCTGCGCGTCGTTCGGTATCGGCAACATGACGCAGGCTAATTCTATCAGCTCGGCTTTTGAAAACAGTTTCGGTTGGTCAAGCGAAATTACGGGCGCGATTCTCGTAATTTGTTCGTTGGCTGTTTTGATTCGCGGTGTCCATTCTATCGGCAAAGTTTCAAGCTTTATCGTGCCGAGCATGGCATTTTTCTATATTCTGTTCACCGTGATAATTATCATCGTCAACTTTGAAAATGTTCCCGGCGGGCTTGCGGTTATGTTCCAAATGGCATTTTCTTTTGATGCGGTAGCGGGCGGCGTCGGCGGTTCAATAATTGCAAGTATGTTGACTGCAATGCGTTGGGGCGTAGCTCGCGGCGTTTTCTCCAATGAAGCGGGCTTGGGGTCGGCTCCCATTGCGGCGGCGGCGGCTCGTACAGATCATGCGTCGCGTCAAGGCTATGTCAACATGACGGGTACTTTCTTCGACACGATGATTATTTGTTTCCTTACGGGCTTGGTTATCGCGAGTTCGGGAGTACTCGGCTCTGTCGACCCTGAGACAGGTAAATTAATTTCGGGCGCACCGCTTACGATTTTGGCATTCAGCACGGTTTACGGCGAAGGCGCAAAGTATATCGTTTCGATTGCCCTTGCGTTGTTTGTTTATTCGACGATTCTCGGCTGGGAATATTACGGCGAAAAATCGCTTGAGTATCTCGTCAGCAATCGCGCAGTCATTTACGCTTACAGAATAGCTTTCAGTCTTATAACCTTTATCGGCGCGACGCAGACGCTGGACGTTGTTTGGAATTTTTCCGACACGATGAACGGTTTAATGGCGATTCCGAATTTGATTTGCCTTGTGATTCTCAGCAAGGATATTGCCAATGAATGCTTTGACTATCAAAAGAATTTTATAGCTAAAGGCAAGTGATTTTAATAAAATTTTTCCGCAGTCTGCGCGGCTGTGGAAATTTTTTTTTGCCCGTTGTACAATGTAAGAAAATTCTTGAAGAAAGGACGAAAAACTTTTGGCAAAATATAAAGCAAAGAAATCTGCCGCGATAAAAATTTCGGCGTGTTACATGGTCAAGAATGCCGAAAAAGATTTGGCGCGTTCGCTCGAAAATTTAGTTAAACATGTCGACGAAATTATCATTGTGGATACAGGCTCGACGGACGGAACTGTTGAGGTTGCAAAAAAATTCGGCGCGAAAATTTTTCATGAAGAATGGAAAGATGATTTCTCGACACCGCGCAACGTTGCCATTCGCGAGGCTAAAGGCGATTGGATTGTTTTTCTTGACGCCGATGAATATTTCATAAACGACACCGCCAAAAATCTCCGCGCAGTTATAAAGCTCGCACAAAAGACTAAGACGCGAGGCATTTCCATAAATTGGGTAAACATCGACACGGATAATAACAATGAAATTATAAATTCAAGTTATGTGCTCAGAATGTTTGAAAATGTTTCGGGCGTTCATTACGTCGGCAAAATTCATGAGGACGTTTATTTGGGCGATAAACCTTTAGCGCGAGCAATGGCTCCCGCGAATCTTTTAACGCTCTATCATACGGGCTATTCAAAAACAATTATCCGCTCCAAGATCGAACGAAATTTGAAACTTTTGCTTGAGGAGCTTAACACTTCCGATAAGCCCGAAAGAACTTATGCTTATCTTGTTGATTGCTATTACGGCTTAAAGGATTGGGCGAACACCGAGAAATACGCTCGTCTTGAACTCGACGCGAGAAAAAATCCGTCAAATCGTCCCGTCCGAATTTTGATTGAGATTTTGGAAAAAGACCCTGCGCGGTTTGAAGAGTGTTTTGAAATCGCTAAACTTGCAGTTGAACGTTATCCGAAAGTCCCCGAATTTTCCGCTAAGTTGGCAGATTGTTTTGCTCAGACGGGCGATTACAAAAAAGCTGTCGTTGAAATGCAAAGGGCAATCGATAAAGCCAAAAATTACGGCGAACAATTTGAGGCTTCAAACTTCGACGCGACTAAAATAAAAATCGCGCAAGAGCTGATTGAAAAATGGAGCTTGAGAATTTCTCTTTGCTACATGGTCAAGAACGCCGAAAAGGATTTAGGAATTTCACTGGAGAGCGTGGCGCAATATGTTGACGAGATAATCATTGTTGATACCGGATCGACGGACGGAACTATTGAGGTTGCAAAAAAATTCGGCGCGAAAATTCTTTATGAGGAATGGAAAGATGATTTCTCGACGCCGCGCAACGTTGCGATTCGCGAGGCTAAAGGCGATTGGATTGTTTTTCTTGACGCCGACGAATATTTTGTAAATAACACCGCTCAAAATCTGCGCAAGGCGATTAAACTTGCCAAGAAAAATAAATTTCAAGGGCTCTCGATAAGCTGGATAAACGTTGATGCCGATAACGAAAATAAAATCATTGAGGCAAGTCACGCGCTCAGGATTTTTGAAAATGTGCCCGGACTTCATTATGTCGGCAAAATTCACGAGACGCCCTATATCGGCGAAGAAATTTTAACCAATATAACAATGATGACTGACGATTTACTTATGCTTTATCATACGGGCTATTCAACGTCGATTATCAAGGCAAAACTCGAACGCAATTTGAAACTTTTGCTTGAAGAACTCAATACTTCCGATAAGCCCGAACGAACGTATTCTTATCTTACCGATTGTTATTACGGTTTGGGTGATTGGGCAAATGCCGAGAAATATGCGCGTCTTCACGTCGAAAATATCAAAAGTCTCAGTACGCGCACGTTTAAAATTTTATTGGATATTCTTTCAAAGGAGCCTGCGCGGTCGGCAGATTATCTTAAATATCTTCAACTTGCCGTTAAAAATTATTCCAAAAATCCCGAATTCTCCGCGCAGCTTGCAAAGTTTTACGCTCAACAAGGCGATTATCGAACTGCGATTGCGGAAATGCAAAAGGCTCTTGAAAAATTTAAAAAGCATGACGGCACTTTTATTGATTCCGATTTCGACAAACAGGCGGAAGAATCTGCGCGGAAATTGATTGAAACTTGGAGCCAAACGATTTCGGCATGTTATATCGTAAAGAATGCAGAAAAAGAATTGGAACTTTCTATTAAAAGTTTGGCTGAATGTGTTGACGAAATAATTGTAGTTGATACCGGCTCGACGGACGGAACTGTTGAGGTTGCAAAAAAATTCGGCGCGAAAATTTTTCATGAGGAATGGAAAAATGATTTTGCTACTCCGCGCAACGTTGCTTTGAAGGCGGCTAAAAGTTCATGGATTGTCTTCCTCGACGCTGACGAATATTTTATAAGAGGCACAACCAAAAATCTCTGTAAGGCGATTAAGCTTGCGCAGGAAAAAAATATCCAAGGCGTTTTCGTCAGTCTTGTCAACGTCGATGCCGACAACGACAATAAAATTCTCGGTGCAAGTCGCGTACTTCGCCTTTATGAAAATGTTTCGGGCGTTCATTACGTCGGCAAAATTCATGAACAGGTTTATATCAATGATGAACTTTTAACCAGCCTGATGACGGTTCCCGCCGATTTGCTGACGCTTTATCATACGGGTTATTCCGAATCGATTCACAAAGCTAAAATGGAACGTAATTTAAAGTTGCTGTTGGAAGAGCTTGAAACTGCAAAAAATCCCAAAAGAATTTACGGCTATATTGCAGAGACTTATCACGCTTTAGAGGACGACGACAACGCCGAGAAATTTGCACGGCTTGATTTTGATTCGGGCGAAACTTTATCCGACAATTCAACGCGAGTACTTTTGGAAATTTTATCGAAGAATCCCGCGAAGGCTGATGATTATTTGAAATATCTGAGGCTTGCAGTCGAACGTTATCCGAATACCCCCGAATTTTCCGCCAAACTCGCTGAGACTCTGGCAGATAAGGGCGAATATCAAACCGCAGTCGACGAAATGAATCGGGCGATTGAGAAATTTAAGAATCGCGGCAGCGAGGAATTTAATGAGACCAATTTCAACGAAAAAACTTTGCAATATTGCGAGGAGCTTTTGTCGCAATGGCAGAAAAAAATTTATGAACAGCTGAAAACTCTCCCGCCCGAAGAAAAAAAGCGCGAACTCGATAAGTTGCTGAATGAAGGGCTTAAACATCAAGGAATGTTTCATGATAAGGATAAAATCCTAAAGCTGGCAGAAAAAATCTTGGCACTGGAGCCGAATGAGCTGATATTTTATGAAAGAATCGCGGGAGCTTATCTGAACTATAAAATGGCGGATGAGGCTGAAAAAGTCATTGAATACATTGAAAAACATTTTCCGCCCGATTATCTTCAATTAACGTTGCGTGCCCGACTTTATTTTGTTCAAAAAAACGCTCTCGAAACCATAAAAACTGCCGAACAAGCCTTGTCAGTTAAAGATAACAATGATGTTATTTCTAAAATTATATGTATTAATCTTTTGGGGCAGGCTTATCGTCTTATCGGCAATGCAGAAAAAGCTTGTGACCGTTATAAAATCAGTGCCTCTTTCGACCTTAATACGCTGAAAAATCCTTCGGATTTGGCAATGGCAAAAAAAATTCAACGAGAAGAATACAGCAATTTTCTTTTCAATATACATAATCTTAACCGTAGCCGCGAGGAAATTTTTGACTGGATTAAAGGCTTCAATAAATTTTTCGCACACATTCCGAGATACAAGCACAATATCAAAAAACATGCCGCGCATAAAAAAATCCGTGTCGGCTATATTTCGCCCGACATCAGATTTCACGTCGTCGCCTTTTTCAGTATGCATTTCTTCAAAAGTTACGATAAGACGCGCTTTGAGGTGTTTGCTTACGCCAATAATAAATTTGACGCCGTAACCAAAGAATTTGAGGAAGAAATTGATTACCTCCGTGATATTTTGGATAAACCTGCCAAAGAGGTTGCCGCGCAGATTGTAAAAGACGAAATTGATATTCTGGTCGATTTAGCGGGGCATACTGCCAATAATTGCCTTGAAGTTATGGCGTATAAACCCGCGCCGATTCAAATTTCGGGTATCGGCTGGTTTAATTCGACGGGGCTTGATACGATTGATTATTTCTTTGCCGACAAATTTACCGACCCCGAAGGTCTCAACGAGAAATTTTTTACGGAAAAGATTTTGCGTCTGCAACACAGTCATTTTTGTTACGTATGGCACGATTTCCCTTACATGACGGCTCCCGCGCCTTGTCTTAAAAAAGGTTATGTGACATTCGCGAGTTTCAATCACTTTGCCAAAGTTACGGACGAAATGTTGAGAGTCTGGAGTAAAATTTTAAATGCCGTACCGAATTCGCGCTTGTATCTTAAAGGGGTGACTTTTCATGAGAATTGCGGGCTTGAACTTGCCAAAGAACGCATGACGGCGGCGGGTATTGACGTTGAGCGCGTGGAATTTGAAGATTTTAATGCTGTTTACGTTCAATGCTATGAGCAAGTGGACATTGCGCTTGACACGTTCCCTTATCCCGGCGGCGGCACTACTTGCGACGCGCTTTATATGGGCGTGCCCGTGATAACCTTAGTCGGCGAACGGCACAATTCACGTTTCGGATATTCGTTGTTGATGAATATGGGGCTTGAGGAGCTTTGCGCGTTCAGTGAAGAAGAATATATTCAAAAGGCGATTGAACTTGCTAACGATAAAGAACGGTTGCGCGAATATCATTTGACGTTGCGCCGCCGAATGGAAGAATCGCCCGTTATGGACGACGTAATTTATATGGGCGAAGTCGAGGCGGCTTACGAAAAAATTTTCAATGCATGGCTCAAGAAAAAACCGTTGCCCGATTTCCCGCAGGAGCCTGAAGTTATTACGTCGGAACTTGCCGATAAATATATTGCGCGGGCTAAAGAATATATTCCTTTAGAAAAACAGGGCGGCGGCAGTGAGTACAAGAGCCGATTCGATTTCAAAAGGACGCTTTACTATGCCGAACTTGCCGCGCAGTGCGAATCGAAAATTAATGCGAGTCTCCTTTTGATGATAGCAGACAGAAAATATTTGTTGGACGATAATCGCGGAGCATATGAAATTATGCACAAGGCTATTGAGCGACTTTATCCGCCTTATGACGAGGCTAAGAATTATTCCAATGACGTTCTCGCAGAATATTTCTGCAAAATGGCGAAGTATTGCCAAGACAACGGACATCATCTTGAGGCGATAGAAAATTACGAGCGGGCATTTGACCTTTGCACGAAGCCGCAACGCAAGCTTGAATATTATGACGCGATACTTTTGACATTGCATTTCTTGGATATATCGAGCGAAGACCTTACCGCGCCGCACTTTGACTATCAGCAATTTTTTGAGGGCATTGAGACTTTCAAGACTTATCATAAACGCCACGAGCGGATAAGGGTCGGATATATTTCGGGCGACTTCAGGCAACATGCGGCGTTTGCGGTAATCGCCGGCTTTATTTCCTGTCACGACAAAAGCAAATTCGAGATAACTTGTTACAGTCGGAATAAAAATGATGACGCCCACACCGAGCTTTTCAAGAAACTTGTCGAGCACTTTGTAAACATCAAGGATTTGAGTGATGAAGAAATCGCCAAAAGAATTCATGACGACGAGATTGATATTGCAGTCGATTTGGCGGGGCACACGGGTTATAACGGCTTGCCGGCATTGGCTTATAAACCCGCGCCCGTGCAAGTTTGCGGAATCGGTTACATGTCGACGACGGGATTAAAGGCGATTGATTATTTCATAACCGATGAAGTTTTAGATCCGCCCAATCAAAATCGCGAGCAATATTTCAGCGAGAAATTTTTATATATGCCCGCGCAGTTTTGCTATTTCCGACCCGAAAAAATTCCTGCATCTGAAGGCGCGGCTTGCGTCGAAAATAATTACGTGACGTTCGGGACGATTTGCCGCTATTCAAAAATCAGCGATGACATGTTGGCTATTTGGAAGGAGATTATTGACCGCGTGCCGACCGCCAAATTTATAATGCGGGCGCAGGAATTTATCAGCAATAAGACAGTCGACGAACTTTATAATCGAATGAAAAATATCGGCTTTGACGTTGACAGGGTTGCATTTCGTCCTGCCGTATCCGACGCCGAATATTTTAAGGCGGTAAGTCAGATTGATATTATGTTGGACGCTTATCCTTACGTCGGAGGCACGACGAATTTAGACGCGCTTTATATGGGCGTGCCCGTGATAACTTTTTACGGCGAGCGTCACTCAACCAGATTCGGGAAAAGTATTCTTGCAAGTATCGGCTTGAACGATTTGGCGGTTAATTCGGTTGAGGCTTACATTAATACCGCCGTCGCCCTTGCCAATGACTTTGACACGCTTGATATTTTGCATAAGAATTTACGCAATATGTTCTTGCAATCCGACGCCTTAAATCCGCTTAAATATGCCCGTCAGTTGGAGAAAAAGTTTGAAGAGATTTTGAATCGCGTTTAAGATTTTTGACAACAAAAAAACTCCTCGTCAAATTGGCGGGGAGTTAATTTTTTTCAAGCCATTGTCAGAGCCATAATCGCTTTTTGAGTATGCAGACGATTTTCCGCCTCATCGAAAATTACATGGGCGTTTTCCTCAAAGATTTCGTCGGTAATTTCTTCGCCTCTGTAAGCCGGCAGACAGTGCATTGCTATAGCGTTTTTACTCGCGCCGCTTAAAAGTTTTTTATTGACTTGATAAGGCGCAAATATTTTTTTGCGGGCGTCGTGTTCAGCCTCTTG
>JAFZIQ010000069.1 GCA_017554285.1 Selenomonadaceae bacterium | reverse complement strand
TCAAATCGTTGGTCGTTATTACACTTTTTTTACGTGGTAGTCCTCCACAGCTGAAATATACCTTTTAAGGATTGAACAGTCAAGAGGCGATTCATCCCCCGCCTCAAGAGGCGGGGGTATTCTCGCCTATTTTTGGATAAAAAAAGTGGGCGATTTTTTTTACCTCTGAATCGGACGAGTTGGAAAACAAAAATTTATCGCGAGGAGTTGTCTGCCAAAAGTTCTTTCGATAACTTTTACGAAAATTTCTATTGCATTTTCTTACGAAAGGTAGTAAAATTTTTAAAAACCAAGTAAATCCACACTAGGTGTATTTGGTAAGATTTTTTATATTTTTTCATGGCAAAAATGGAGGCGAAATTCCGATGTATTAATTTAATGTTTTAACGAGATTGTTTCCGACTTTTAAGACAAAGAGTTTCAAACGCGGAGGGCAAATATCATGAATCAAAAGTTTGGCGTAATAGTCCCCCCCCCCCCCAACTACTTAGCGGGTTGACATTTCCATTCGACGGAAGAGACATCGAAGCCGATCTGTATCAAACAAGGAGTTTTAAACAAGGAGGTTAATGGCATGATTCAAAGTTTTATCGGAACAACGTTTCAATTTGACTTGCAAAGATTCGACAGCGCATTCAGCGGCGGTACAGGTACGGAAGCCGATCCATACAAAATTTCAAGCGTCGCCGACTTGCAACAGCTCGCCACAGACGTAAACGGCGGCAACAACTACAGCGGCAAATATTTCAAAGTCACGGCGGACATCGACCTCAGCTCAATCAGCAATTTCACGCCCATCGGCACAGAGGATAATCCATTCAAAGGTACGTTTGACGGCGGCGGGTACAAAATCAGCAATCTGAAAATCAATATGTCGGAGGCAGATGAAGTCGGTCTTTTTGGTGAAGTCAACGGCGGCACGATTAAAAATGTCACGCTCGAAAGTGCAAGTGTCACAGGCTGTAATTATGTCGGCGCACTTGTCGGCTTTTTTGGTGAAAACAGTACAATCGAAAATTGCAAAATCACCAACAGTCAAATTTACGCTTACGGCGAGTATGACGTTGGTGGTCTCGTTGGTTCCAACATTGGCACGATTAAAAACTGCTGGGTTATTAGTTCTAAAGTTACGATTGATGATTGTGCGGAGTATGTCGGCGGACTTGTCGGTGAAAACAACGGTAAAATCGAAAATTGTACAGTTACTGGTAGCATAGTATGTAATGATTACAGCAGTGATTATACCGGTACCGGCGGACTTGTCGGCTTAAATTTTGAAGACGGCGAAATCAAAGGAAGTACAGTAACGAATACTAATATAACCGGTGGTGATGATGTCGGCGGGCTCGTCGGTCAAAACAACGGTAAAATAAGCGACGGTACTGTTCTGGGCGGTTATGTCAAAAGTGTTACGGACACCGGCGGCTTTGTCGGTGCGAACTACGGTGAAATCACAAACGCTTTGGTCGACAACGGATTTTATAGTCATGAAGGATTTTATGGCTATATAGCTGCTCAAAACTACGGAACGATACAAGGATATTACTACGATTACGGTGAAAATTACGGTGAAAATGTTCCTGCTATAGGTTGGAATGATGAAGAAGCAGCAACTAGTAATGATACAAAATCTGTATTTCACATTAAATGGTTGGATGGCTTGTCGGCTTATTACGATAACGCTTCAAATGCAGCTGTCACACTTAATCAAATGCTTCATTACACGGACGGCGCGGCATTTACTATTGAACTGACTGTCAAAGTTGACGACGAGAGTAAGTTTGAAAAAATAATTAACAACGATTTGGCAACTTCCGGAACTTGTAAAGTTACATTCAAAAGCGATGACCCAACCAGCAGATTTGTTGCTTGTCCAAAAATAGCAGGACTTACATTCGTCGATAACTCGACCAGCGGCGGCGGTTATTATTACGAAATTAACGACGCTCAAGACCTCGCAGACCTTGCAAACTATGTCAATAAAAATGACGGTTATGCTCGCGACTGCGCGGGCTTAACATTTAAGCTTACGGCTGATATTGAAGACGCTTCAGTACTCACGACGGCAATAGGTACGGATTTAAATCGTTTCGCAGGTACATTTGACGGCGGCGGACACACTATCGGCAATCTTAAAATTACAGGCAACGGCAATGAAGACCGTCAAGGATTATTCGGTTACGTCGATAATGGCGGCACGATTAAAGATTTGACTCTCACAGGCGTTGAAATCTCAAATTCGGATTATGCGGGCGCGGTTGTCGGTTGCAACTTGGGCACAATCGAAAACGTCACGGCAAGCGGCACGGTAGGAGCCAACTCTTTCGGCGGCGGACTTGTCGGATATAACTACGGCACAATCAGCAATTCCACGAACAATGTAAATGTTACTGTCGGCAACACAACCGATAAAAAAGGTATTGCCGGCGGCGGTATTGCAGGCGATAATCAAAGCGGCACAATCAGCGGCTGTAAGAATACAGGCAGCGTTACCGTCTATGACAATAATTCAAATATCGGCGGTGCGGGCGGTATCGTAGGACTGAGCCAACAAAACGGTAAAGTCGAAGAAAACTGCACGAATACAGGAACGATTACTGCAGATTATAACAGCGGCGGTATCGTCGGCTACAATCAGAGCGGCACAATCAACAGCGTTACAAACGAGGGCACAATCCTTGCGAACAATTATAACAGTGGCGGCATTGTCGGTAACAATCAGAACGATACAATCAGCAACTGTACGAATAAAGGTAACGTTACTGCCAATGATCATAATGCCGGCGGTATCTTCGGTATCAACCAAGCAAACGGCATAATTAACGAGTGCACGAACGAAGGCACCATAACGGCAAAATACAACAGCGGCGGTATCGGTGGAGAGAATCATGGCGTAATCGGTTATTCCAAATCCGACGGTACGTATTACAGCTCTACAAACAGCGGCAAAGTTACTGCTACAGATTACAACGCAGGCGGCATTGTCGGTTATAATGAATCCGATGGATATTATGGTTTAATCAATAACTGCACAAACAGAGGCGAAGTCACTACCAAAACTAAAAGCGGCGGTATCGTCGGAGAGACTGCAGGTATTGACGGTCTTATCAGCAACTGCACGAACGTGGGCGCAATCTCTGCTGACACCGATAAAGGCGGCGGTATTGTCGGTTACAATAATGGCGGTACGCTTGAAGGTTGCGTAAACAGCGGCGACGTTACTGCCGGTGAGTCGGGCGGCGGCATTGTCGGCCTTCATAAAGAAGGCTCTATCACGTATTGCGCAAACAGCGGCAACGTTTTGGGCAGCTCGAATAGCGTCGGCGGCATTGTCGGGCAGAACACCTCCGGAACTGCAATCCAATCTTGTTTGGTTGACGGTAGCTTTACGGTCAAGAATGGAAGCACGGATTTACCCGACAACGATATAGTCGGCACCAACAGCGCAGACAGTAGCGTCGGTAAGAACTATTTCCACAATCGTACCGAAATCGAAACTGACGACTTTAAGGCAGTTTTCTTGCTCGATTTGCTCACTTTGCCGGATGGCGTTACTGCCGCCGTTGAAGGTGACAGCAACGATCCGGATCAAACAACTGTAAAAATCAGGATTAACGGTGTTGATTATTATTTCAGCGGCGCGACAGTCACAATCAGCGGCTTTACCTCCGGCAAAGAAATTGCATTTACGAACAACAACATTGAGCTTGAGAAAGACGCAGATACTGACAATGTTATTGATGTCAAATTCAGCGATATAGTTTTGATGAAGATTAGCGGTCTTACTTTATCGACGGAAAGCAATGTTTGGACAGTCAGCGGAACTTCTGCAAACTACAATAAGAAAATCACAGAGGGCGCGGACATTTCCGACAAGAAAATTGTTTATAACTCTGCGAGTGAGAACGCTTTATTCACGCTTAACGGCTTAACTGCAACCCTTGATAACGACGGAAATTTACCCGGCGTCGAAGTCGACAACACAAGCGGCACGGTTAAATTGACGGCGGCGGCATTGGCAACTGTCAATTACAACAATGAAACAACCGCGACGATAAGTCTGACGGACACAACGGGCGACGCTGTGACTTATAAACTCGTGCTTGCAGAAGGTATTCTTCAAACGAAGACGCAAGACACGGCGGCAGGTTGGACGCTTAAAGACGGTACAAGTTACGAATACAAGGCGGCGACTTACAAAGATTATTACGAGCTGAGCAGTGACGTAACGTGTCATAAGGCAAGCGGCGGCGAAACGTTTACGATTGATTTCGGCAAGGCATTGACGATTTCCAATGGACAAATCGCAGGAATAGAAATTGCGGAGACTGCGGAAGGCAAATTTACGGTAACAGTAACGAGCAACGACGTTTTGAGTGCATTAACGGCTGAAAAATCAGCGACGTTGAGTCAAGCCGTAGAGGGTACATTTACTTTGCAACTCGGCAATAATGTTACCAAGACAGCTCCCGACGTTTCTGCTAAGTGGAGTACACCGACGGACGGCAAGGCAACTTACACCTCAGCTTATAAAGACAGTTACTTCACGATAGACGGCGCAACTATTTCTTACAAAGCACCTGTAGGTAAAACAGAATTCGGCGTTGAGGGTCTGAATACTTCGCTGAACGCAATCACCGAATCCGAAATCAAAGTTACGGACGACAAATCGGTTACGATTTACAAGAATGCGTTGCCTGCAAGCGGCACGATAAAATTCAGCAATATTGACAGTGCCGATTATACCTTTGCGCTCGACGTCAATCTCGGAACGCAGACGACTGCAGATGAGAGTTACAGCGGCAATACCTTCACAGCCAAAAAGTATAATGAATACTACAAAGCAGGTAAGGAAAACGGCGCGACGACTTACACCTACACGGCGTCAACGGGCGGCGAGCAATTTGAATTCACCGGTCTTGGCACATGGAATGGCAATGTAACAGTTACTGCGCCTTACGACGAAACCGGAGTAAAGACGGGCGATAAATACACGTTCACGATTGGCGAGGGTGCACTTAACGGCGCAGATATTACGGTTGAGGATAAAGCACCGAGTGACGGCATAGGTTACGAGCTGAAACTTGCCGATGCCACAGGCGGAATATTCACGGTGAACGCCGCAGCGGCTGAAAATCTTTCGGCGGCTGATGCCGATAAAAAACGCACTTACACCGCCGCAAAGACTGCCGAGACTTACAAGGAAGAAAACGGCAATATAATTTACACGAAGTCAACAGGCGGCGATACTTGCACAATTACGGGTTTAGGCGACGGCGCAGTTCTCAATACAAATATTTCTGTTGAAAATAAGAAAGTCAAAATAAAAGGTGCCGCGCTGTCTTCAACTCACGAAAAAATTTCCGTCACTTCCGACAACAACGATTACACGATTGAACTTGACAACGCCATTGATCAAGTAAAAGATATTTCTTTTAGTTTCAGTAAGAGTGACAATTATTATCAGGTCATACTCGCAGGAACGACAGAGGGTTACAAGTCTGACGGCAACGGCGGTTATGATTGGCAAAATAAAGTTAATGGCGAAGAACTCACAATCCGCGGCTTGGGCGACGATGTAACTTTAACGGCTGAAATGTTTACTCATGAAAATGATAAAGTTATTTTCAAGCCGACGCAATCCCTTTTGCCCGCAAATCCTGCGTCAATAATAATAACCGAAGGCGCGATAATAAATACTTCCGGTTTGACGGTAACGGAAGAGGTTAAGGCTCACTGGGACGAAGGCTCCTACATTTCAGACAAAACAGCTTCTTCGTGGACGACTGGCGCGAGCACAGTTAATTTCACTGCGTCAACGGGCGGCGAAACATTATTCACTTTGACCAACGTCAATGTCACCGCTGACATCGCTATTGATACTGCCAATAAAGTTGTCACCTTAAAGAACACAAATCTTAAAGGCGACAACGTGACAATCACGGGCGATTACAACTATACATTGGATTTAGCCGACGACGTAAAAAAGAAGGAAGAAATTGTTTCCGAATGGACGACTCTCACAAGCGGCAACGTGGGCAATGTCGCATATCTGGAAGGCGGCACGGGTAATTACTACTCTTTAGCTGAAGATAAACGCACGATAAGTTATACTGCTCCCGTCAGCGAAGTCGTCAAAGAAAATAAAGTTGAATTCAGCGGTGTCAAAGGAACTCCGACGCTCAGCGGCACTACCGTTAAATTGACGGCGGATAATTTTGCCGATAATGTGAATGTCGTAAGCAATGCCGGCGGTTATGATTTCAGCTTGACGGGCGACTTTGCCAATAAGACTTTCACGGGTACTGCCAATGCCGACCTCATAAGCAATTCGGGTAAAAATATTTTAATCGCGGGTGGCGCAAGTGCAGATACTCTCGTCAATGAAAAAGGCGAAAGCGTCACACTCACCGGCGGTGACGGCAAAGATACTTTTATCTTCAAGTCAGGCACCGTCACAATCAGCGATTACACCGCCGACGATATTGTCAGCTTATCGGGAACAACGTTATCGCCTTTCACAGACGTAAACAAACTTTCTTTCACCGATAAAAATCTCACCCTTAAATTCAGCGATGCCAATACGCTTACTTTTACGGGCGAATCAACGCCTCCAACCGTTTCGGTTAAGAGCGGCGAAGATACTTACATTTATTCCAAAGATTATATCGCACTCGGCAAAGGCATATCGCTAAGCTCAAGTTATACGGGGAGTTTCGACGGAAAAGATTACGATACGATTGACGCATCAGCCGTAACAACTGCCATTTCAATCAAGGGCAACGATAATGCCAATAAAATCATTGGCGGCAAAGCAGGCGGCTCAATCGACAGCGGCGCGGGTAATGATATTCTCAACGTAACCGACAGAGACAACACCGCTAAATTTACCTTCACTTACGGCGGCGGCGCGGATTCTATCATCGGCTACAACATTGAACAGGATATTGTAAACTTCAACTTGTCCGGGCAATCCGTCGTTACAGACACTGACAGTATAAAATACAGCGATAAGAATTTAACTATTCAATTTACCGAAAACGACAGCCTTACTTTCAAAAACAGAGGTTCCGTTTCGGTTAAGAGCGGCGAAGATACTTATCGTTACACGACGAAATCAATCGCCAAAAATGAAGAGGGTATTACGCTCGGAGCCGATTACGATTCCAACTTCAGCGCGGCTGATTTTGATTATGCGACGATTGATGCCTCGAAAGTCAAAAATGAAATTAAAATCACGGGCAACAAACTTGAAAATACCATTTACGGCGGCTTAAGCGGTACTTATTTCGACGGCGGCGACGGTGATGACTTACTCATTGGCGGCACTGGCGCGGATACTTTTGCCTTCGGTGAGGGCGAAGATTCAATTCAAGGTTACGGCGCGAACGATATTGTAAGCGTGGCATCAGATCTTAATCCCTTAGAGGCAACTCTTTCGGTCGGCGAAGGCGAAGACGCCAACAATCTTATTCTTGATTTCGGCGGCGGCGATAACCTTACCTTTATCAATGGAGCCGATAAGACAATCTCGGTTGCAAGCGGCAATTCGGATAACTATTATGTTCTCAACAAGGATTTTATCGCGCAGGGTAAGAGTATAACTTTAACTTCGGCTTATTCGGCTTCGGGTCTCTCAAAAGGTGATGCTTATGACACGATAGACGCGGCGGCAGTAACTCATGCAATTTCAATCGTTGCCAATGATAATGCGAACTCAATAATCGGCGGCTTAAACGGCGGCACAATCAGCGGCGTCAAGGGCGACGATAAAATTGACATAACCGAAAGAAATCCCGACGCGAGATTTACTGTTGTCTATACAGGCGGCAATGATACTGTTGACGGCTTCGAGAAAAACGACCAAATGTCAATCGGCAGTTCTTTGATTAACAACATAAAGAGCAGCAAGAGCGGTAACGATAAATTGACGTTCACAATTAGCGGCAAGAATTCGTTTGTTTTGCAGGGTGACGACATTGAGAAAGTTTCTCTTACAAGTAACGGTTATCTCACGTCAGACGGTGTTGTAAGTCTCGGTGGTACTTCTGCGAGCCTTAAACTTTTCTCCACTGCAAAGGGTATAATCGACCTTACCAATGAACTTTACAAAGACAGTAAAATCACGTCGGTTAATGCTGAGAATGTTAAGGGGCAGAGTGTGGATTTGGCAGCTTCTTCGTTAGGCGGCTCATTTACATTTGCCTATAAAAATACCATGAAAGACCTCTTTACCTATAATGGCGGCAAAGTTACAATACACAACTACGAAGCAGGCAAAGATAAAATTAATCTCGGCGACGGCGAAATCAGCGGCTTCACGGTTGAAGGCAAAGACGTTGCGATTTCGGTAAGCGGCTACAACAACACGCAGGACAATGTTATTTCGATAATCGGCGCGGCGGGGCAGGATGTTCTTATTCATCACGCGGAGTCTCGCAGTAATTCTTATGCCAAGATGTCTTTCATTGACAATAACATTCTTTATAACAAAGCGTCTAAGAAAAATCCTACCGCCGTAACAGTCGGAAGCGGCGCGAGTGGTTACGAGGCTGATGAAACTATTAAGAAGATAACTGTTGCAGACGTTTCGGGTATCTCAATTGCCGCAAGCGACAAGACTAATACCACCGTTGACGCGAGTGAGGCAAACGGCGTGTCACTTATCGGCGGCGCGAAGAATGACAAGTTCATAGGCAGTGAAAATAATGCCGATGTCTTTGTCTACAAAAAAACAAAAGGCAAAGCGGGCAAAGACGTTATCGAAGGCTTCGGTTCAGGCGATTCAATCTCAATCGATTCAGGGTTCAATCTCGAAGACGCCAAAATTTCCGTGAGCGGTAAATCTGTTAAGTTTAAGTTCTCCGGTAATAATGTCCTTACGGTTAAAGGTGATAGTGAATATTTAGAATCCGTTTCAATCAACGGGATTAGTTACAGCTTCAAGAAGAATGCGATAATCGGCACGGACAAGCACGCCACCTTAACCGCTGAGGCAAGCGGCACTTTCAAGACCGACAAACTCGATGTCAACTATATTGACGCTACGCAAGTTAAAAAGAAGACTTTGACATTGACGGGCGCAAAAGAAGAAGCGGATACTCTTATCGGCGGCGGCAAAAAGACGATGTTCAAAGGCGGCGGCGGCAATGATTCTTTAATCGGCGGCTCCGGCAAAGATACTTTCGTCTATGCCAAAAACAATACCGGCAACGTCACCATTGATAACTTCGATTTCAACAATGACAAGCTCAAAATTGCCAACAGCACAATCACCAAGATTGAGAGCATAAGCGGCGGCGTTCAATTCTCCATGAACAACGGCAGGAAGAATGGTGATGTTCTCGGTACATTCACAATTAAGACTTCAGCGGAATATGACAACAAGGGCAGTATTAAAGGGGAGCCGAAAGCTATCGACCCAAGAAATATTGTCATTCAAGCGAACAATACTTACTATTGGTTTGCTCAAGGTAACGAAAGTCTTGCCGGCGGCACAGGCACGGCAGAACTCGGACAATTAATCACTTCGTCGGCTGTGAAGAAATCACAAGTCGCGGGCTTCAATGTGATTGAGCTTGGTTACTCGACTGATTTGGATAAATCGGGCGTGGCGTTTAAAGTTACAAATAACAATAAACCTACGAAATAAATTTAATCGGCTTATATAACGTAAAAAAATTAAGGGCTTGTGAAAAAATCACAAGTCCTTTTTATTAGCGATTCTGTTCGATTTGTCAGGGTTTGGGTTCATCTATTTTCAAATGATCAACCAATTGTGGCTGAATCCGGAGCCGCAGCGCGTTGTCTGGAATCCGGACAAACTTGC
>JAFZIQ010000068.1 GCA_017554285.1 Selenomonadaceae bacterium | reverse complement strand
GTTAGTCAGCAAAAAGCTTGGGAGCACGCTGAACAAGTTGTCGGCAAGCATTTAGAAAGATCTGATTGGGATTGGTAAAAAAAATCGTCTCGTAAAGCTTAAACGCGTCTCACGGTCGCAATCAGTGATAAAAAGCCCTTCGGCGTAGCGTCGGAGGGTTTTTGTTAATTCGTAATGCGCAATGCGTAATGCGTAATGTAAAAATCTTTGACAACGAAAATTTTTTTTGCTAAAGTGTGTAACGAAACGGAATTCACGACGTATAAGCTACAGAAAGTAAAAATCTGCAAGGGAAAAGCTGAATTGACAGCACAGACGAATAAATTTCTAACTAAATCAAAGGAGATTGATAAAATGGCAGACGGAATCAAAAAAGAAGAAATCATGAGCGACGAGGAACTCGATAAGGTGGCAGGCGGTATAACCTATTGGTGGCAGCGCGTCACAGGAACGTGGGTTGACCCTGCAACAGGCAGAAATTATGAGGACGGATATTTGGTTAAAGGTTCTGACCCCGCGATTGGTTCTAAAACGGACAGTCTTTGGATATCAAAAGAAGATTGGGAGAATTGGAAAGCTATTGAAGAGTGGAGAGGAAATACCTTCATTAAAGGCGACGCTAATCCTCAAGCTACTAAGTAAGGAGAAGATATTATGGAAAATAAGGCAGAAATCATTAAAGACGAAGTCATTCAAGACGAAGTGCTCGACAATGTAGCCGGCGGCGTAGGAATTTGCATTCCGGCACGAGATGGCAATATGGAAAAACTCACTGCTAAAGAGATCGACCGCAGGTGGGAAATCGTAAAAGAGCGTCAAGGTTGGGAATTCAAAAATCGCACGCTTGGTCAGAAAGATAAAGAATTGGAGTTGAAAGCCAAGAAAATGTGGATTGATTTTGGGATGGATGTCTTTAAGTCAGGTTCAGAGATCGCTAAGCTGCTTATGGGTGGCGGTGCAGGCGATGCCGGCGGTGCAGACGGTGCTTAATGAGACGAGCACTGTAAAAAAATATAAGGAGATATAAAAATGGCTGATATTAAAAACGAAATTAAAAACGAAGAGAAATTAACTGACGAGGAACTCGATAAGGTTGCCGGAGGTACCAAGTACTATAGCACTCGTATTTACGAAAGATGCGGTATCTTAACAATGGATGGCGGGAAGACCTTCATGTACGGGAATCAAGAAATCGATGAACAAGAGGCGGCATCAATCGCGTTCTACATGCATCAATTCCCTAAACAAATTGTAAATGAGAAACTCAAGGACGGTATTGATGATTTCCTCTTCACCGTCACCAATTACAGAATTGCAAACGCGACGGCATTTGAAAAACATTACTTGGCTTTTAAAGAATCGACTGCAATATAGCTACTGCTAATGAATAACTTTAAACAAAAGGATGGATTAAAATGAACGAAGATATTAAAAAAAATGCTCTCGATAATGAAATTTTGGACGACGAAGCGTTGGATCAGGTATCCGGCGGCACCGGCAAGGAAATCGAAAGCGACTTGGCGGTCTATGCCGGAATGATTGGTAAAGATGTCGGAAGTGTAAACTTACTGTCGCTGAAGAAGGCTTTTACGGCGGCGGGCGTCAATGTCGAGTTTAATACCGAAGACAACGACAATATTTACAAAGTATTCGGCACTCGTGTTTCGCGTTATGAGGCGTTGGTTCTTCTCGGACGCGGTTGCGGTAACCCTACCTTCGACTTCACCAGCTATCTGAAAGATTCTACAGGGAAAAATAATACTTATAATCGTAACTAAAACGGAAATAGAAAGTGAGGAACATAAAATGGAAGAAAAAACAAAGAAAATCGATGACGCAACATTGCTTGGTTCCGAAAAGCTCTCCGAAGAAGATATGGATAACGTTGCAGGTGGTACTTATAAAGAAACTGAGGAGTTATAGTACGCTCTAAAGATTGCTTCTGATGCGTGGCTGAAAATCGGTTTGTGGGGGCGGCTTAAGGCGGGATTCGGTGTCGATGGTCCAGTAGACATTTTATCGGATTTGGGAATTGAGGCAGATACTTCGGTTGGATTCTTTGGTGCAGGTAGCGTAAATAATACCTATCGTGATAAGGAAACCGGGCAATTTCTCCTGCATAAAGAAGTAATTGAATTCCTCAAAACCGGCAAGAAGAGTTGGCGCAAGTAAAAAACGATTTCGAATAGAAAAGCCCTTCGGCATAGTGTCGGGGGGCTTTCTCGTTGACGGAGAAAAATTTTTTTGCTATACTTGTAATGAAATGCGATTAACGACATATAAGCTATAGAAAAAAATTTGGAGGGTGGTAATATGGCTGATAAAGACAAAATCGCGGACGAAGTGATGAAAGACGACGAACTTGATAACGTTACCGGCGGTACGATAGCGGAAACAGCAGCGGATAGTTTTGCATTATACAGACGCGGCTTAACGGATAAAGCATACGTCGGAAGTGAACGCACCAGCAGAGTTATTAACTTTAAAGGAAACGAGTATAAGCCTCACGGCGGACTTTTCAAGCCAAATGAATATTATGATAAGGCAGGAAATCCTACAAGCCGCGAAAATTTTTGGAAAGAATTCGATATGCAAAATCAGACAGAAGCAGTTCCGGTTACGGATGTAATTAAAGAAAAATTAGTACCTAAAGAAGGTTCACTCGTAATGGGCGGCTTGGTTTTATGTCCGATATGAAAAAATGTGAATGTAGAATAAAAAAGCCCTTCGGCACGGTCGGAGGGTTTTTCGTTGACTAGAAACTAAATCCGCTATGACGGACAAATAATTATCAGAATCCGTTATGGCGGATTTTTGTTGCCGATTGAAGGAAAATTTTTCTGACGGGCGAATTTTCATTGCAAGTTCTTAAAAAGGGATTTTTATGGCGATAAACGCTGAACATTTTCGGCGATATGAAAATCATTGTAATTTTTGGAGGTGAAATAAATGCCTGTTAAACCTAAGCATGCTGAAGAACCTAAGCATGAAGAAAAAAAAGAGGTCGTCGAAGAAACTTTTGTTCCCGAAGAGCCGAAATTTTCATTGGAGGAAATAATTTTGCCTGAAGAAGTCAAAGCGCAGATTTTGGACGTGGCGACTTATGCGGAGAATGCGCATCGAGTATTCGAGCTGTGGGGATTTAAACGGACGCATAAATTTTCGCGCAGAATTGGAGTAAATCTTTACGGCGCGCCCGGTACCGGAAAAACTATGGCGGCGCACGCAATCGCTAAGGAACTCGGCAAAAAAATCTTAATCGTCAACTATGCCGACATTGAAAGCAAATTCGTCGGCGAGACGCCCAAAAATATTCGCAAGGCGTTCGAGGCGGCTAAGAAATCGGACAGCATTTTATTTTTCGACGAGGCGGACGCTATTCTAAGCAAGCGCGTTACCAACATGACGCAAGCTGTTGATGTAAGCGTCAATCAGACGCGCTCCGTTATGCTCATGCTTATGAACGAGTACCAAGACTTTATTATCTTTGCGACGAATTTTATTGAGAATTTCGACCCCGCCTTTATGCGCAGAATTTCTATTCACATAAAATTTACTCTGCCCGATGAAGATTGTAGAAAAAAACTTTGGCGCATGTACACGCCGCTTGAAGTCCCGAATAATCTTGACTTCGACGAACTGGCTAAAAAATTTGACGGTATCAGCGGCTCCGACATTTCAAACGCCATGTTAAATGCCGCTTTCAAAGCCGCCCGCCTTAAAGTCGACGAACTCGATAAAAATCTTGTCTTTGAGGCTGTCGAAAATATTTTGGCAAGTAAGAGAGCAAACGATAAAAATTTCTGCTATAATAGCTGAAAATTTTTTAGAGGTGATAGTTTTAATGAGAGCAACCCAACTTTACGCGCCGACCCTTCGCGAGTCGCCGGCAGAGGCTGAACTTATCAGTCATAAACTTATGTTCCGCGCAGGATTCATACGCAAAGCCGCCGGCGGGATTTATTCATATCTGCCGCTCGGTTGGCGTACAATCAAAAAGATTATGCAAATCATACGCGAAGAAATGGACGCAAAGGGCGGACAGGAAATAATGATGCCGATAGTGCAACCCGCCGAACTTTGGAAAGAATCGGGGCGTTGGAGCGTTTACGGCGATGAAATGATGCGTTTAAAAGACCGACACGGGCGCGAATTTGCACTTGGTCCGACGCATGAAGAAATGATTACTTCGCTGATTCGTGATGAAGTGCGCTCTTATAAACAGTTGCCGCTTCTGCTTTATCAAATGCAAAATAAATATCGTGATGAAATTCGCCC
The DNA here is from genome assembly GCA_017554285.1 of Selenomonadaceae bacterium. Classification (GTDB taxonomy): domain Bacteria; phylum Bacillota; class Negativicutes; order Selenomonadales; family Selenomonadaceae; genus Quinella. The sequence goes on along the minus strand of JAFZIQ010000068.1, from coordinate 25,444 downwards.
GCGATTCGGCTTGATGAGGAGCCGCGAATTTATCATGAAGGATTTATATTCGTTCGACAAAGACGTTGACGGCATGAATAATTCTTATGAAAAGATGTATGACGCCTACAGCAGGATTTTCACACGTTGCGGCTTGAAATTCCGTGCAGTCGAGGCGGATAACGGCGCAATCGGCGGCGGGCATTCGCATGAATTTACGGTATTGGCTCCGAGCGGCGAATCGAGCATTGCTTACTGCGAGAAATGCGATTATGCCGCGTCTGACGAAAAAGCCGAACTTAAACTTATCTGCGCGGACGCCGAAGAACTTAAACCGCTTGAAAAAGTTTCGACGCCAAATTGTCATACTATTGAGGCAGTCAAAAACTATTTGAACGTTCCGATTGAGAAAACGATTAAAGCGGTTGCGTTTATGGACGACGAAGAACGGCTGATAGTTGCATTTGTACGCGGCGACCACGAAGTCAACGAGATAAAAGTTATGAACGCTGTCGAGGGTACGAATCATCTTTACATGGCTGACGAGAAATTAATTGCGGCGGCGAACTCCTGCGCGGGCTTTATGAGTCCGATAGGAATTGGCAATGCGATTATAATTGTCGACCAAACTGTTATGGAAATGTACAACGCCGTTGCGGGTGCAAATGAAGTTGACGCGCATTTTATCAACGTGACGCCGCGCAGAGACTTTGACGCGAAAAAAATTATTGTTAAAGATATTCGCATGGTACAAGAGGGCGACCCGTGTCCGCATTGCGGCGAGCCGCTTAAAATGACACGCGGAATTGAAGTCGGGCAAGTTTTCACGCTCGGCAAGAAATATTCAGAGACTTTGAACGCCAAATTCCTTGACGAAGACGGCTTGGAGAAATTTTTTGAAATGGGCTGTTACGGAATCGGAGTTGGTCGCACTATGGCGGCGGCTATCGAGCAGAACAACGATAAGGACGGGATTATTTGGAATAAAGCTATCGCGCCGTTTGAAGTCGTGGTTGTGCCCGTCAACGCCAAAGACGATAAGCAACTTAACCTTGCCGAAGAAATTTATAATGAACTCAAGACGGCGGGCGTCGATGTTCTGCTTGACGACAGAAAGGAACGCGCAGGAGTCAAATTTAAGGATTGCGATTTAATCGGTTATCCGTTGCGTGTGACAATCAGCCCTAAAACTTTGGATAGCGGCAACGTTGAGATAAAAATCCGTCGGAGCGGTGAGTTTATGAATTTTGCTCGCGGCGAATGCATTTCAAAGATTTTGGAGCTGTTAAAAACGTTATGAAAACTGCATTGACAATAGCGGGTTCGGACAGTAGCGGCGGCGCGGGCATTCAAGCCGACTTGAAAACTTTTTTGGCAAACGGCGTGTATGGCATGAGTGCGATAACGGCTTTGACTGCGCAGAATACTTTAGGAGTGCGCTCGGTGCTGAATTCTACGCCCGAATTTTTAGGCGACCAGCTCGACGCGATTTTTGAGGATATTTTTCCCGACGCGGTTAAAATCGGCATGGTATCTTCGGCGGAGCTGATTGAAATTATCGCCGACAAATTAAATTACTATAAAGTTAAAAATGTTGTCGTCGACCCTGTTATGATTGCGACTTCGGGCGCGAGATTGATTGACGACGACGCCATTAAAACTTTGGAGACGAAACTTTTCACGCTTGCAACGGTTATCACGCCGAATATTCCCGAACTTGAAACGATTGCCGAGCAGAAAATTACTTCGCCGCATGATATGGAGCTTGCCGCGCAGAAAATTTTTAATAAATATGGTTGTGCGGTTTTGGCTAAAGGCGGACACGGTTTTAACGACGCTAATGATTATTTATTTGACGGCGCGGGCACTTGGTTTTACGGGCAACGGATTGAGACGCAAAACACACACGGAACGGGCTGTACTTTAAGCTCGGCGATTGCGGCTAATCTCGCCAAAGGTTACGACTTGAACGAATCTGTAGGACGCGCAAAAAATTATTTGACGGGCGCATTGTCGACGGATTTAAATCTGGGCAAGGGTTCCGGTCCTTTGAATCACGGTTTTAATCTGCGCGGCTCCGATTTCTGCGATTAGAAAAATTTTTTATAAAAAAATCCTGTCACTCGATAGAGCGGCGGGGTTTTTTTGTGTTATAATAGCTCAAAAAATGTTGGAGCTGATTTTGTGACTAAAGTTATTAACAGCGTTAAAATTTCCGATGAAGATTTAAAGAATTTTGAATCGGGCGATAAAAATTTTGTTGAGCGGCTAAAAAGTCTCCTCCTGAATTGCGATTTCAACCGCGCAGGACTCGACCCTTACGACGAAAATATATTATTCGACCCGAATCGCGGGCATTGGGATTTATGGGATTTTGACAAGGAAAACGGTAAAGAAATTCCGCTTGGAGAAAATTTTGTGGCTCGCGACCCTGCTGATGACGTTTCAACGGGCATTGTCGCCATAGATTTCGGCACAAGTCGCACAGTCGTCGTCTATGAAAATGAATATTCTCAAATTTTACCCCTTCAAGTCGGTAACGGCTCTTATCGCAACGGTTTTAACGCCTCAAACTACGAAAATCCGACCGTCATTCAATTTATCGATATAGAATCTTTCCTTACAGCCTATTATTGGCGTGAAGGGCGTCCGAATACAAGTTGGAATGATGTAAAAGTTTCTCACGAGGCTTTTGATAATCTTTTAAACGGCGGTTCGGAGAAATTTTATTCGTTTTTGACTGATTTAAAGCAGTGGTGCGGCTCGAAAAATCAATTTATGCTCCGTGACGAGAAAAAATTTATCACTCAACTTGCTCCTTTTGCAGATTTGGCTGATGATGAAGTCAATCCGCTTGAAATTTACGCTTATTATCTCGGTCTTTATATCAACAACATGCAACAGGACAAGCATATTTTTTTGAACTATATTTTATCGTTTCCCGTGACTTATGAGCGGAATGTTAAGGAAAAAATGCGTCTTTGCTTTGAGAGGGGCATAAAAAAATCGCTTCCTACCGCTTTACTCGCCAATAATGACGTTATGAAGAAATTTTCTGTATTGGAAGGAACATCTGAGGCGGCGGCTTATGCGATAACTGCATTGCAGGAATACGGCTTCGACCCGAAGGAAGAAGAAGAAAATTATTATGCAGTTTTCGACTTCGGAGGCGGAACTACGGATTTTGATTTCGGATTTCTGCGCGAATCGTCGTCGGACAGGTATGATTATTTGCTTGTGCACTTCGGAGAAAATGGCGACAGGACATTGGGCGGCGAAAACCTGTTAAAATTATTGGCTTTTGAGATATTCAAGTCAAATCAAGAGAAATTAATAGTTGAAGGCGGGAAAATTCCGTTCACATGGGCGGCTGAGAAAAAAAGTTTCGCAGGTTCGGAGGCTTTGATTAAAGATTCTCAAGAGGCACATGCAAACATGCACGCCTTGATAGAAAAAATTCGTCCGATATGGGAAAATCCCGATTCGGATGCCGCCAAAAAAATTTTAGCCGATAAAAATATTTCGATAAACCTTTTCCGTGATGACGGAGTTCTTATAAAGGATTTTGGCTTAGAAATATCGATAGATTTGGAAAAAATCTTGCGCGAGAGGATTAAAGAGGGCATAAATAACTTTTTTATCTCCATGAAAGAGGCGTTTGATAAATCTGGAAAGAATTCGTTGCGTAAAATCAAATCGTTACGGGATATAGAGGAAATATCTATCTTTTTGGCAGGGAATTCGTCAAAATCTGCGATAGTGAATGAGCTTTTTTCGGAATATATTTTGCCGATAGAGGATACGACCTTAAGAGACAATGAAAATCCGTTTGCGAACGGCAGATTAAAGAGCGGCTACGAATTGAAAGACGATTATTTTATGCAAAGAGGAAGTATTTACAGGCGCGACGATAACGGATTGGAAGTATGGCTGGGCGATATGGATAATTCGGACGATCAGATAGTTTTAACTGAAACGGTGAAGAAAATCCCTGTAAATCGCGGCGGCGAGAAATCGCCTGCGGATATTTTATTCGGATTGGATTACGGGGCACCGAGATTTAAAATATATCCGGCATTGGGCACAGAGGCGGCAAAAGAACTGCAAAAAGCGCGTGGAGTTGAAATTGGCGATGATTTGACGGCTCCGACGGGCAAAACGGGCGTGGCATTCGGACTTTTGCTATCAAGAGCGGGCGGATTGGTAAAAACAAAGCATATAACGCCGGATTCTACGAAAACGCCGTTCAGTTGCTACGTCGGACGGAATAAAAAACGGAAATTCAAAACGATAATCGACCGAAATACAAAATTTGGAATATGGTATCCGTTTATAGACGCGAGCGATAGTTTTGACATATTTTATACGAATTTACCTGAAGCGGTCTCGAATGAAATGAGCATACAGAAAGCCAAACGGATAACGATAAACATTGCGGAGCCTGATGAAGAGGCAACAGTTTATATTCGTGCGGTGAAATCCAATGTAATAGAATATAAAATCACTCGAAACGAGGACGAATTACCCGTTACGGAGAATATTGAGGCGCAAATAGAATTGAATTGAACTTTTTGGAGGAAAAAGGCTTGGAAGACGAAGAATTTATGCGCGAGGCATTGAGGATAGCGAAAAATGCACTCGGAAGGACTTCGCCGAATCCGTTAGTCGGCGCGGTAGTGGTAAAAGATGGTAAAATCGTTGCGGAAGGCTGGCACAGACAGGCGGGAACGCCACATGCGGAAATTCACGCGCTTAATATGGCGGGCGAGCTTGCAAAAGGCGCGACTTTATATGTAACGTTGGAGCCGTGTTCACATTTCGGACGAACGCCGCCTTGTGCACAAAAAATAATCGAATGCGGAATAAAAAAAGTAGTCGCGGCAATGGAAGATCCGAATCCGAAAGTATCGGGACGCGGCTTTGAACTGTTAAAAAGCGCGGGAATTGAAGTGGAAGCAGGGATTTTGGAGGCTGAGGCGAGAAAACTCAACGAAGTCTTTATAAAATGGGTGACAACAGGTCTTCCGTTCGTGACCATGAAATTTGCAAGCTCATTAGACGGCAAAATAGCGACAGCAACAGGCGAATCGCAATGGATTACGTGTTTGGAGTCTCGAAAATTCGTTCACAAATTGCGGGATATAAATGACGCGGTATTAGTCGGAATAGGAACGGTTTTGGCAGATAATCCGAGCTTAACGACGCGATTAATAGACGGAAAAAGCCCGATTAGAATAATTTTGGACAGCAAAGCGCGAATTCCGCTTGATTCAAAGGTTTTGACGGATAAATCTGCGCGAACGATTATAGCAGTAACAGAAAATGCGCCTTCGGAAAAAATATCGGCGATAAAAAATTGCGGCGCGGAAATAATAATTGCTGGCGATGAGCAAGTTGATTTTAAAATTTTAATGAAAGAACTTGCAAGGCGAGAAATAACGTCGGTATTGGTCGAAGGCGGCGGACAAGTACATTTCTCAATGCTGAAAGCGGGCTTGGTCGATAAAATTTACGGATTTATGGCTCCGAAGATAATAGGCGGCGAAAAATCGCTGACATCGGTTGAGGGCGAAGGATTTTTGAAACTTTCAGAGGCAATTACGCTGAAAAATTTCACGTCGGAGAAAATTGGCGAGGATATTTTGATTAGCGGTTATGTTAAGGGTGATTTTGTTTGGAAATAAGGAAAGAATTGGAGCATTTTTATATAGGAGAGTCATTGGGCGGGCAACAGGAATGGTATTCGCGAATAACGGATTTTGGAATGAACGTGGGAGGCTGTGCGGCGATAACGGCTTGCGACTGCGCGATTTACTTTGAAAAATATTTGGGAGTTCGCGGTTTATATCCGTTTGATTTAGATAAAATCACACGCGAAGACTATTTAAAATTCGGAAAAATAATGGAGCCGTATTTATATCCGCGCTGGTCGGGTGTCGACAAATTAGAGATATATTTGGACGGATTCGGGCGATTTGTGAGCGACAGAGGCGTTAAAAATATAAAAATGAGCGGTTGGAGCGGCGAAAACAGTATTTCCGAGACGCAAAAAGTAATTACTTCGCAGGTTGATTCGGAATTTCCGATACCGTGTTTGACTTTAAATCATAAAGAGGCGACTTTTCAAGATTATGTCTGGCATTGGTTCATTTTAAACGGTTATAAAACTCAAGGAGCAGAATTTTTGGTTAAAGCAGTCAGCTACGGAATAGGTAAATGGTTTAACTTCAAAATGTTATGGGAAACGGGCTACGAACGGAAAGGCGGATTGATTTTATTTGGCTTTTGAGTGTGATAAATGCGGGTTGTGTTGCAAAAACATTCGGTTTTCGAGTTTGTCGGCGGAATTGGACAGGGGCGACGGAGTTTGTAAGCATTTGACAGAGGAAAATTTATGCGAAATCTATTCTGAACGACCGATATTTTGCAACGTAGAGGCTTACTACGATAAAAATTTATCGGAAACGATGAGCCGCGAGGAATTTTATAAAATGAATAAATCGGTCTGCGAGCGGTTGAAAAAAGGTAACTTATAAAGCGTAAAGATTTTTAGCATTGGCGGCAGTGTAAGCGGCGACTTCTTCCAAAGTTTCGCCCCTAAACTCCGCCAATTTTTTTGCGACTTCCACGACGTAAGCCGGCTCGTTTCTTTTGCCGCGATAAGGCACCGGCGCAAGGTAAGGCGCATCAGTTTCTATTAAAATCTTGTCGCGGGGAGCCGCTTTGACGATTTCCGGCAACTTCGCAGAGTTTTTAAACGTTAAAGGTCCGTCAACGCCGATAAACCAACCGAGTTTCCACACTTCACGCGCCATTTCCAAACTGCCCGAATAACAATGCAACACTCCGCGCAGATTTTTTCCCTCCGTCTGTAAAATTTTAAGCGTGTCGCCGTGCGCGTCGCGGTCATGAACGCATACAGGCAATTTCAACTGCCTCGCCAAATCCAACTGCTCTATAAAAATCTTTTGCTGAATCTGTCGACGCTCCAAATCCTTTTCCCAATGATAATCCAACCCGATTTCGCCTATCGCTATAACTTTTTTATTTTCGGCAAGCTCGGCTAACTTCGCGCAAGTATTTTTATCAAAATCATCAATTTCTTCAGGGTGAATCCCTATTCCGCCATAAATCCCCGAAAAATTTTTTGCAAGCTCACAAATCGCGATTGAACTTTCCATTGTACTGCCGAAATTTATAATCGCCTCGACGCCCGCAACTTTTGCACGCTCCAACACTTCTGCGCGGTCTGAATTAAAATTTTCGTCCTCCATATGGCAATGTGTATCTATGAACATTAAATAATCGCCTCCAAAAAACTTTCGCCACGAGTTTTGAACTCAATATTAAAAATTTCAGCAATCGTAGCTGCTATATCGGCAAAAGTCTTGCGAATTCCAAGATTTATTCCTGCGCGGACGCTTGAACCGTAAATTATCAGCGGAACATTCTCACGAGTGTGGTCGGTGCCCGCCGCCGCAGGGTCGCAACCGTGATCCGCCGTTATCATAAGCAAATCATCGGCTCTCATCTTATCTAAAAATTCGCCAAGCTCCTTATCAAACGTCGTCATCGCCTGCGCATAACCTTCAACGTCCCGCCTGTGACCAAACTTCATATCAAAATCAACCAGATTGACAAAGCAAAGCCCGTTAAATTCTTCGTCCATAAGTTTAAGCGTTTTATTCATGCCGTCCGAATTGTTTTCGTTAATTCCAAGCGAACGACTTATCCCGCAACCCGCAAATATATCTTGAATCTTGCCGACGCCGATTGTAGCAAGATTTTTTTTCTGCAAAGCATCCAAAATCGTTTCTGCAGGCGGTTTTAACGAAAAATCATGCCTGCGCGGCGTCCGTTCATAATTCGGAAACTCTCCTATAAACGGTCGCGCTATTATTCTGCCTACGCCGTGTTTTCCTCTCATGATTTCTCGCGCAGTCCTGCAAAAATTATACAGCTCCTCAATCGGAACGATTTTTTCATGCGCCGCTATCTGTAATACGCTGTCAGCCGACGTATAAACGATTAATGCGCCCGTCTCAACGTGTTCAAGACCGTAATCATGAATAACTTTCGTGCCCGAATACGGCTTGTTGCATAAAATCTTCCTGCCGAAACTTTTTTCAAGCTCCTTAATCACTTCCGGCGGAAAACCATTCGGATAAGTCGGCAATGGACGTTCGGAAATTATTCCCGCAATCTCCCAATGACCAATCGTCGTATCTTTGCCAGCCGACGCCTCAATAACTCTCGCGAACGACCCCGACGGATTTTCTGAACGCTTATAAAAATTTATACCGTCAATGTTAAACATTCCGAGCCGTGAAAGATTCGGCGTATTGAAATTTTTCGACGCGGCTATCGTCTTTAACGTATTCGGGTTATTATCACCAAAATTTTTTGCGTCCGAAGCTCCTCCGATTCCCACGCTGTCCAACACGATTAAAAATACACGGTTAATATCTTTCATGTGAAATCACCTCAAAATTTTTTTACATTATTCCGCCGCTAAAGTCAACATTGAAACTTGCATTCGTCTATTTTTTTGGGTAAACTTTTTAAAGCAGTTCGATTTTATAAAGGAGGTTTTTAAAATGTTTGTGGCGTCAAGAATGACAAAACACCCCGTTTCGGTGACGAGTGACACGACTATTCAGCAAGCCGACCGCATTATGAAGAAAAATAAGTTCCACAGAATGCTTGTTGTGGATAACGGCAAACTCGTCGGCTATTTCAGCGACCGTGATATTATGCGCGTCGCTCCAAGTCCCGCTACTACTCTTTCCAAGTTTGAAATCCGCTCGTTGCTCGATAAAATTTCTGTCAAAGATATTATGCACGAGAAAGTTATTACCGTTAATGAAGGCGCAACTCTCGAAGAAGCCGCTCTGATTATGTATCAAAATAAAGTCGGAGGCTTGCCGGTTATTTCAGACGTGGGCGCAGTCGTCGGTATCATCACCGCTACCGATATTCTTAAGACTTTTATTAAAGTTATGGGGCTTATCGGCGGTAAAACCCGCTTAACTGTCGAAGTGGATAACAAAATAGGCGTCATGGCTGAAATTACCAAGATTTTCGCTGACAACGGCGTTAATATCGACAGTTTTATCACTTGCAGACATAAAAACAATCGCTATGAACTCGTTATCCGTCTCGACGACCGCCCCGAAGGTTTGGAAGATATTTTTAAAATCCTCGACTCTCACGGTTATAAAGTAATTCATTCGGTTAAAATTGGTTAAGGAGGAAATTTTATGAAGAAAAAACTTCTGGCTGCTATCGCGGCAGGGTTAATTACTTTCAGCACTTTTGGCGGAGTTAATGCCGCATCTCGTGATGAAATTGCCGCTATCCAAGTTAAAAAGGCTAAGGATTTCAAGTTCTGGACTAAAAATTCCGTCCCTCAACAAAAATTGGTCGAATTTGTAACTGATGTCACCAATAAAAAGAGTAAAAATTTCATTCCTGTTGAGGATAGAATCGCAACCTTTGATATGGACGGCACTTTTATCGGTGAAACTATGCCTTGCTACTTCGAGTGGATGCTTTACCTTGAAAGAGCACTTCACGACCCCGATTATACGCCGTCGCTGGAAGATAAAGCTTATGCGGAAATGGTAAACGCCGAAATTTACGCGGGGCACTTCATGACGGGTAAATTTCCTAAAGGAATCGACATAGGCGAGGCTAAAGCGCAGGAAAAAGCCTTTGCAGGTATGACGCCGGCAGAATATGAACGTTATGTTAAGAAATTTATGGAAAAACCAGTTGAAGGGCTGACAAATTTAAAATGGGGCGAGGCATTTTATCTGCCGATGGTGGAAGTTATCAAATATTTGCAGGCGAATGACTTCACAGTCTACGTTGTGACTGGTTCAGACCGCCCGGCAATGCGAGTAATGGGCGCGGACTTGCTGAAAATCCCATATGGACACATTATCGGGACGAATCCGCAGATATTAGCGTCGAATCAGGGCGAAACTTCCGCCGATAATTACGTTTACCGCCATGATGATTATTTGATTCGCGGCGAACTCACTCAAAAGAATTTGAAGATGAATAAAGTCGTTGCTATCGAACACGAAATCGGCAAGCAACCTGTTTTAGCGTTTGGAAACAGTGGCGGCGATACTTCAATGCTCAATTACGCGATAACGGGCAATAAATATAAAAGTCTGGCGTTTTTAGTGATATGCGACGACGTTGAGCGCGAATTTGGCAACATTGATAAGGCGAACGGTTGCATAAAGCTTTCGGATAAGAACGGTTGGATAAAAATTTCCATGCGTGACGATTTCAAGACGATTTACGGCGACAATGTTAAGGTTATGAGGTGATTCTATGTTCAGATTTGCGCATAACAATATAAACGTATTAGATTTGGAACGTAGCAAGAAATTTTACGCGGAAGCTCTTAACTTGCATGAAGTAGGCGGTATTGACGGCGGCGACGACTTCAAAATTGTTTATTTAGGCGATTCGTTTGGCAGTCATCACAAATTGGAACTTACTTGGCTTGCCGAAAAGACTACGCCTTACGATTTGGGAGATAACGAGGTTCATTTAGCGTTTACGACTAAAAATTTCGATGCGGCTCACGAATTGCATAAAAAAATGGGTTGTATCTGCTACGAAAATGAGGCAATGGGAATTTATTTTATCGAAGACCCTGACGGGTACTGGTTAGAGATACTTCCTGAGTAAAAAAATAGCGGGCGTTGCTCCGAAATGGAGTTTCGTCCGTTCGTTCAATAAAGTTTAAAATTTTCCGCGCCAAGCAAATTTCTAAGCTCCTTGCGCAGTGCCGAGCCGTCAGAAATTTTGGCGTTAATTTTTTTCCATACGCCTTGACGATTTAAAAAGATTCGACTGTCGCCCGCGTGTTCGCTGAAAATTTTTTTGAGTTCATTAAACGTCGCAGGATTTTCAAGCCGCGCAGGTATCGTAAGCCAAAAATCGGGCAAATAATCTTCCGCCCTTATGACTTTATCAGCCAAAATTTGAATCGGGTCATTTGAATTATCGACGCGCCCCTCAATGACGACAATTTCATCAATCTGCGCGGCGTTCATCGTCTGATAAAAAACGTTCGGAAATAAAGTAACGTCAATGGTACCGTCGAAATCCTCAAGCTTAAGATAAGCCATTGTATCGCCGCGCTTAGTCGTAAATCTGCGCGAATTCGTAATGACGCCGCCGACCTTGACGCGCTTATTTAAAAATTTTCCCTCAAGGATTGCTGTTGTCGAAGTGAGGTTGGAAAGTTTATCGCGGAATTCGTCGAGAGGATGCCCCGAAATGTAAAAACCCAAAGTCTCCTTTTCCCACGCGAGGATTTCTTTTTTGGGGCGTTCCTTAACGTTGGGAATTTTTTCAACGGGCGCAGTGTATTCCGTTTCGCCGAAAAGATTAATCACGCCGCAGGTTTTCTCCATACGTCTTTTCGCGCCCGCCGCTATCGCCGATTCAAGCGACGCAAGCAACGCCGTCCGTCTCTTATTCAAGCCGTCAAACGCGCCGCATTTTATAAGATTTTCCAGTCCGCTCCGAGTGACATTTTTTAAACTGATTCGACCGCAAAAATCGGCAAGCGATTTAAATTCTCCGCCGCGTTCGCGTTCGTCAATAATATTTTCCGTCGAAACGCCGCCTATGGTTTTTATCGCCGACAAGCCGAAGCGGATTGCGCCGTCAGCCATAGTGAAATGTGCCGCGCTTAAATTTATATCGGGTGCCAAAACTTTTATCTTCATGCGTCGAGCAATTTCAATGTAAGAGGTGACTTTATCGGCGTCTTGAGTGCCCGACATCATCGCCGCCATAAATTCTGCGGGATAATGCGCCTTTAAATACGCCGTCTGCCAAGCCAATAATCCGTATGCCGCCGAATGCGATTTGTTAAAGCCGTAATCCGCGAAGTGGCTCAGCAGTTCAAAGATTTTCTCCGCCAAAATTTTATCGACGCCGTTTGATTCGCAACCCCGTAAAAAATTTTCCTTCTGCGCGAGCAAAATATCTGCCTTTTTCTTGCTCATTGCCCGCCGCAAAATATCTGCCTGCCCCAGCGTAAAGCCCGCCAACGTCTGAACGATTTGCATTACCTGTTCTTGATACAAGATGACGCCGAAAGTTTCTTTGAGTATCGGCTCAAGTTTCTGGTGTAAATATTGCGGCTTTTTTCGTCCGTGTCTGCCCGCTATGAAATCGTCAACCATTCCCGACCCTAATGGTCCCGGTCGATACAGCGCGACTGTCGGGATTAAATCCTCAAAACATTCCGGTTGAAGTTCTTTAACCAATGCCGTCATGCCCGCCGATTCCATTTGAAAAACCGCGCCCGTTTCGCCCGCCTTAAGCATTTTAGCAGTAAGTTCATCGCGCAACGGAATTTTTGATAAATCGAGTTCAAAGCCGCGTGTATTTTTTATGTTGGCTAAGGTCTCGGCGATTGCCGTCAACGTGCGCAAGCCCAAGAAATCCATTTTCAACAGTCCGAGCTCTTCGATTTTATCTTTATCGTATTGAGTGATGAGGACGCCGTTTAAAACTTGCAAGGGAACGATTTCATCAAGCGGCAATTTCGAGATAACGACGCCCGCCGCATGAACCGATAAATGACGCGGCAGCCCTTCCAATTTCCTTGCGAAGTCGATAATTTTTTTTGAATTGGGATTGCTTTCGTATTCGCCGCGCAGGTCGTTTGATTTTTTAAGGGCGTCGTCGAGAGAAATATTTAAGACGTTCGGAATCATTTTGACGAGGCGGGAACTTTCGGCGTAGGATACAGCCAAAATTCTTGCAACGTCGCGAATCGCCGCCTTAGCCTGCAAAGTTCCAAAGGTTATGATTTGAGAAACGTGATTCACTCCGTAGCGTTTGCGGACGTATTCGATAACTTTATCGCGGCGAATGTAACATAAATCAACGTCAATATCGGGGAGCGTGACACGTTCGGGATTAAGAAAACGTTCAAAGAGCAGATTATATTTAAGCGGGTCGAGGTCGGTGATTCCCAAAACGTAAGCAACAAGACTTCCTGCCGCCGAGCCGCGTCCGAGTCCGACGGGGATTTTCTCCTGCTTAGCAAAATTTATGAAGTCCCAAACGATTAGAAAATAGCCGTCATAACCCATGCCGTGAATTGTTTCCAATTCGTAATCGAGGCGGGTTTTAATTTCGTCGGTAAGAATTTCGTAACGATCGGAGATTTTTTTATAACAAAGCTCGCGCAGATATTTTTGAGGGGTCAGAGGTTGAGGGGCAAGGGGCAAAGGGAATTCGGGCATTTGAAAATTACCGAATTCAATATCGACGTTGCAACGGTCGGCGATTTTTAAAGTATTGTCGCAAGCTTCCGGAACGTCGGCAAAAAGTTCCCTCATCTGCGCGGCGGACTTCAAATAATAATCGTCCGAAGAAAATTTTAAGCGTTGTTCATCGTGAATCGTTTTATTCCCCTTAATGCAAAGCAACAAGTCATGAAATTCGCTGTCCTCGCGGCGGACGTAATGTGAATCATTGGTTGCGACGAGCGGGATATTTAACTCGGCAGAAAATTTTTTAAGGGCGTCGCGAACTTTTTGTTCATCTTCGAGCTTGTGATTTTGTATTTCCAAAAAAAAATTATCCCGCCCGAAAATCTCAACGTATTCTTTGATGATTTCTTTTGCGTGATTGGTATTGCCTTTAAGAATTGCGCGGGGAATTTCTCCGGCAACGCATGCGCTTAAAGCGATAAGTCCTTCGTGATATTTGCGGAGAATTTCTTTGTCGACACGCGGACGATAATAAAAACCTTCGACGCCCGCCTTAGTCGCAAGCTTTATCAAATTTTTATAACCGATATTATTCTCGGCAAGCAAAATCAGATGAAAATATTTAACGTCGTCGGATTTATCATGGTCGATTCGCGATTGAGGCGCAACGTAAACTTCACAGCCGATAATCGGTTTGATTCCGCGTTTTTTAGCCGCCTTATAAAAATCGATTACGCCGTACATGGTGCCGTGATCTGTTATGGCGAGTGAAGTCATGCCGAAATTCTTGGCGGCGTCGAGCAAATCATTTATTCGAGCCGCTCCGTCAAGCAAACTGTATTCCGTATGAACATGCAGATGAACAAAATTTTTTTCACTGACCCCTGACCACTGACCCCTGACCACTTTCCCCTTACCCCTTACCACTTTTTCTAAAAATTATATCAGAGCCGCGCAGATTCTTCAAATTCATATTGCAAGCGAAAGATTTTCTGATATAATGCGGGCGAACGAAAGGAGGATAAGGCTTTTTATGCTCAGAAAAATTTTAATCTGTGCGATGATGTTGGCGGCGTTACTCGTGACGGGTTGCGGCGAAGAAGAAATCTTGGGCAGTCCCGATAAAGCGATTTTGACTTATGCGGAAATATTCATGACGGGCGAATCCGAACATTTGTCGGCGGCAGGTTTCACCGAAGATTATCAGGAAAATATTCGCAAGCAAATGATTGAGGCGTTCAGCGAATCCTTCAAAGATATTGCTCCGCTCAACGCTGAAAGTACTGCGGCAGTCGCGACAAAATTTTATTCAAGATTCAAAGGCGAAATAAAATTCCAAGCGACGATTAAAAAGGCTGACGAAAAAAATCCCGTTGTTGAATTCGTTACCACACCGCCCGACCAAGTCGCCGCAAACAGAGCGGCTGTCTCCAATGACGAGCTGATTGCTTTAATCGGCATGGTCGGACAACTCAAAGCCGACGGCGCAACCGACGAGCAACTTAAAGAAAATGCCGACGTTCAAAAATTGGCAGTGAGTGCTATTGAAAAATATATCGATAACATTCCGTTGCAATCGGAAAAGACTTTGGACGTAACTTGTGAGGCAGTAAAAGGTTCGGACGGAAAATTCCGATGGGCTCCGAAAGATTTAAAAGTCTTTAAGGACTTCATAAGGGGACAGAATTAATCAGGCAGTATAAAAACTTTAAATAAACAGGAGGCATTTTTTTATGCTTAAGAAAGTTTTATTCGGCGCGTTGACGGTTTTGCTCGCGCTCAGTTTGATTGGTTGCGGCGGTAAAAAAGACACTGCCGCTGCCGATAAAAAGGACGCCGCTGTTACGGTTGAAGGCACTGCCGATAAAGCAGTTCTCGCCTACGCTCAACTTTACGCTTACGGCAATCCCGACGAAGACGCAATTAAAGCGGCGGGCTTAACGGAAGATGAAATCAAAAAAGTTCAAGAGCAAGTTATCGGCGGTCCCATGTTTGCCTTCGCCAATTTCTCTCTCAGCAAAGAGAATCTCGAATCCGTCGTAAATCAATACACCGAAAAAATTAAAGCAAAGACCAATGTAAAAGTTACTCTTAAAAAAGACGACGCGGAAAATCCCGTTGTTGAATTAGCTGTTTCGACGATTAACAATGACGCGTCAACAAAAGCCGCCGAAGAAGAATTAAACATACTCAATAAGGCATTGGAAGAACTCAAGGCGCAAGGTTTGACTGATGAACAGTTGGTTGCAAGTGCCGAGTATCAAGCCTTCGCATTGGAATCACTTAACAAAATAATTGACGCTTACGTCTTCAACGCCGAATCCAATCTTGAGGTTCCCTGCGTCGCAGTCGATAAAGCCGAAGGAAAAAAATATTGGGCACCCAAAGACATCAGCGCGATTGAAAATTTCATTTGGAGTAAGAAATAATTGTAACCCGTTATTAAAATTATCCGATTGAAAGGAAGGTTTTTTATGCTTAGGAAAGTTTTATTCGGAGTGTTGACAGTTTTGCTTGCACTCGGTCTGGTTGGTTGCGGCGGCAATAAGGGCGGCGACGCAGGCAAAAAGGAAGAAAAGGCTCCGGAAGTCGTTGTAGAAGGCACTGCCGATAAAGCAGTCCTTGCTTATGCGCAACTCTATGCTTACGGCGACCCCGATGAAGACGCAGTTAAGGCGGCAGGCATGACTGAATCCGACATTGAAAGCGTTCAGGAACAAGTTATCACGCCGCTTATCGAAGCCTTCAAACAGTATCCGCTTAATAATGACAGCGTTGCCGCTATGACAACTCAATATATCGGCAAACTCAAGATGGCTATGGACATCAAAGCAACCGTTAAAACCGAAGACAAAGAACATCCCGTTGTTGAACTCAAAGCTACTACAATCAATGAAGAAGGCGTAGGTAAAGTTGTCGAAACCAATACGGATTTGGTTGCGCTCGGCACAGCTTACGGCGAACTTCAAGCTCAAGGCTTAACGGAAGAACAACTTAAAGAGAGTCCCGAATTCCAACAGTTCGCGCTTGAATCAATCGACAAATTCATTAACGAATTTCCGCTGAATCCCGAATCTACTCTCGAAGTAACTTGCGAAGCGGTTCAAGGTGCCGACGGTAAAATGTATTGGGCTCCTCAAAATCCCGAAGCTGTTGCCAAATTCGTCACAGGTCAGAAATAATTAGTTGATAATCGGCAGGCAATTTCTATGACAAGAAAAATTTTATCGGCGGTGTTTACGACATTGCTCGCGTTAAGCCTAATCGGTTGCGGTAAAGAATTACCCGAAGCCTCAGCGGATAAATCCGTATTGGCTTATGCGCAACTCTACAGTTACGGCTCTGCCGACGAAGATGCTTTTAAAGCAACGGGCTTGACTGAAGACGACGTTAAAAAAATTCGTGAACAGATTTTCGAGCCCATTTATAACGACTTGATTAAATACGCGCTCAAAGAAGAAACGATTCAAGCTGTCGAAATGAAATTCTTCGACAGAATGAAGGCGATTTCCATAACGACTTCCACAATCATTAAGGACGACAAGGAACACCCCGTTGTTGAACTTATTACGCCGTCCATTAACAGAGAATTTTCTACGACTCTCGCTGAGGAAGATAAAGAATTTCTTGCCTTCAAAGCGACATTGGCTGAACTTAGGGCGCAAGGTTTGACTGACGAACAACTTAAAGGCAGTCCCGAATTCCAAAAATTTGCGCTTGATTCTGTCGGTAAGTTTGTCAGCGAATTTACCATGAATGAAAAGGCAACAATCAATGTTACTTGCGACGCCGTGAAAGGCTCCGACGGAAAATTGTATTGGAGACCGCATGACGAACAAGCTGTTAAGAATTACATTATGGGAATTAAATGATTGAAACTTTTGGTGATTAGTGGTTAGCTTTTCTAATCGCTAATCACTTTTTTTAATCGAAGGAGATGATGACATGCGGAAGGCGATTCGGGAATTTTTCGCGCTGACATTGTTTATCGCGCTGACTTTCACGACGGCGGGTTGCAGTGACGACACCCCGAAAGAAAAACTGGATCCCGTAGTCAAGACGGCTACTTTCACCGACGAATATAAATCGGAAGATTCGTGGCTCGTTTACTGGTATTTATGCGGAACGGATTTGGAAAGTGACGGCGGCGCGGCGTCAACTGATTTTCAAGAGCTTTTGGAAGTCAAACTGCCCGACAATGTTAAAGTTTTGATTCAGACGGGCGGCACGAATCAATGGCAAAATAACGTTGTATCGAGTAGCGCGGTTGAGCGTTTTCTTTACGACTCAAACGGACTTCAACGGATTGAATCCTTGCCCGATGCCGATATGGGCGACGTGAATACTTTAGCCGATTTTATTCGTTACGGCGCACAAATGCAGGCAGATCACAGAGTATTTGTATTTTGGGATCATGGCGGCGGTTCTGCGGCGGGTGTTTGTTTCGACGAACGCACGAACAATTTTCTTGACTTGAATGATATTCGCAATGCATTTACGGCAACTCATCAACCTTCAAATGATAATCCGCCTTTTGAAATGATTGGCTTCGACGCTTGCTTAATGGCGACTTATGACACAGTCAACACGCTTGACGGACTTGCGAAATATGTCACGGCGTCTGAAGAGGTCGAGCCCGGACTCGGTTGGAATTATACGGGTTGGGTCGGAGCTTTGGCGCAAAATCCCGCTATGGGCGGCGCGAAACTCGGTCAAGTAATTTGCGATACTTATTATTCTGCGTGTTCGGAATATGATTTGGAAGATACCGTTACGCTTTCGGTTATTGACTTGAATAATTTGCCCGAACTTCGCACGGCTTACGAGGCTTTCGGACTTGAGGCTTTGAAGGCGGCTTATAAGAATCC
This sequence comes from Selenomonadaceae bacterium, assembly GCA_017554285.1. Lineage (GTDB taxonomy): Bacteria > Bacillota > Negativicutes > Selenomonadales > Selenomonadaceae > Quinella. The sequence goes on along the minus strand of JAFZIQ010000068.1, from coordinate 7,335 downwards.
GAGAAACTTTTTCTCCACCTTTGGTCGCGGCGCGGTTAATGCGGAAAATTACGGCGGCAACAATCGACAAACCGGTTATACCAACATGGTTGACTTGATTGACTTGGCAAAGGGCACAAAAGGTATTCTTCCCAAAACTTCGGACAGATTAATCAACGCGGTTGACAGCGCGGTTGTTTACAGAATCAACGGTGCTTATCGCGATAAGGGCGGCGGACTTTCGAGCTTTTATTCTTACAGCGGCGACGAAGACAGCCTTGTCCGTTACCTCAATCAAGATGCGGCTCCTCTTCCGCAAAAGATTTTGTACTACTATCTGATTTACGGCGAGATTCCCGAAAACGTCAAAGCTTACGTTGAGCAATCCGAAATTCCGGAAATGCCCGCTCCCATGCCCACGACTCCGCCCGCGCAGAGACAAGAGATTTTCCAAATTTCTCAGCTGGAAGATTTCCAAGTTCAAATGGACAGCGACGGCAATGCATTTGTTCAGCTTAACGAAGATCAAATGGATTTACTGTCAAGCGTTCACTGCCAACTTGCTTACATTGACACCAACGAAGATATAATTCTTTACTTGGGTTCCGACGCCGATGTTAATGCCGATTGGGATAACGGCATGTTCAAGGATAATTTCAGAGGCGTTTGGCCCATGCTTGACGGTCATCCCGTTTACGTTGAGATTACGACGGAGAATGACGGCTACAATCTTTATTCGATTCCCATTAAACTTAACGGCGTCGAATGCAATTTGTTGGTTGCCTATGTTTATGCCGACGAAAAATATTACATACTCGGCGCGAGAAAGGGCATTGACAACAACGGCATGAGTGACAGAGACCTTATCAAACTCCGCGCAGGCGACGAAATCACGACGATTCATTACGGCATGACGATTTCGGGCGACGACAACGATTTTACTAAAGTTGAAGTCGATACCTTTGACGTTACCGAGAACACTCAAATTAAAGATGTGCCTCTTGGTAACGGCAATTACGGTTATTGTTTTGAATTCATGTCGCCGACTGATGACAGTGCGCTCTCGAACTTTATTTTGTTCACGATAACGGACGGACAAATCACGACGAACGTTGATATTCAATAATTTTTGCTAGTCTCGCTTTGCGGACTTATGAAGCAAATCTATTTCCGGTATGCAGGTATGGCGGTGGGAGCTTACGGCATTTTCAACTTCGTTCAAACGATGATGATGATTTAAAAAATTTTTAAGCAAAAATTAACCGCTCAAAAAATTTTTGGGCGGTTTTTGTGTTAGAATAGACACAAAAATTTTAAGAGGAAAGAATATGATTGCGAAAAAAAATCCGACGACCTTAAATACATTCGCGCCGCCGATTTTATTTTTACTGTTCGATTATCTGGGCGTCGTGCTCAGCGAACACCTTGCCTTTATTCTGCGCGACGCTCTCGACACTTGGAATCGTGTCACTTATCTTTACGCCGACAGTTATATTTACGGTTGGGTGCCTTTGTTATTTTTAATTTTTTTGGGGCAATCGCGCAGTTATCGGCAAATGAAACCGGTCGTCGATACCATGCGCGATATATTTCAATCGGTTTTCGCGGGCTGGATAGCGTCGATAATCATCATTTACTTTCTGAAGGCGAGCAATTTATCTTCGCGGCTGTTCATAATTTTATTCGGGTTGTTCGTGTTGATAAATGTTTGCGTTATTCGCTACGTCGTATTGAAATTCCTCAAGCGACGCAATATCTTTTACGAGCCGATAATTTTAATCGGGGCGGGGCTGACTGCGGAGAAATTGATAAAATTTTGGCAGGAAGATTTGGGCTATCGATATAAAATAATCGGACTGATTGACGATCACCCGATTTCTGAGCAACTGCCGAAAAATTATCCGATACTCGGCGGCTTTGACGAGGCACGCAGTATAATTCGAGCTGCGAAAGTTAAAACGGTTGTCATAGCCGCGCCGGGACTTGATAAGGAACGACTTCAAGAGCTTATCAATAAAATTCAACCGCACGTTAAAAATATTTCGTTTATTCCGGACTTAATCGGAACGCCTATGTCAAGCGCGGAAATTTCGATTCTGTTCAGCGAGAAAATACTCATGCTCAATTTGCGAAATAATTTATCGCGTCCTTACAATCGAATTATCAAGCGGCTTTTCGATTTGACGCTGACGATATTTGGCGGACTGATGATTTCGCCTGTGCTGTTGGTTATTGCGATTTTGGTTTGCATTGACAATCGCGGACGAATAATTTTTGCTCACAAGCGGGTTGGCGCGGCAGGTAAAAAATTTCCGTGCTATAAATTTCAAACTATGGTGCCCGATGCCGAAGAGAAATTAAAAAAATATTTGGCTGAAAATCCCGACGCCAAGCGCGAGTGGGACGAAACTTTTAAACTGACGAACGACCCGCGAGTTACCAAGCTTGGGAATTTTTTAAGGCGAACGAGTTTAGACGAATTGCCGCAACTTTGGAATGTGATTCGCGGAGAGATGAGCCTTGTCGGTCCGCGTCCGATAGTTCAAGCCGAAATCGAACGCTACGGGAAAAATATTCGCGAATATTATATGGTTTTACCGGGAATAACGGGCATGTGGCAAGTATCTGGCAGGAGCGATACCACTTACCCCGAACGAGTTGCAATGGATACTTGGTATGTGCGGAATTGGTCGGTTTGGATTGATATAATGTATCTTTTCAAAACGGTTAAGGCGGTTTTTCAAGGCAAGGGAGCTTATTAACGGGAGGAAAATTTTTATGCGATTGATAGTAGGAATGACGGGGGCAAGCGGCGTCGTTATAGCCGTCGAGCTTTTACGTCGGCTTAAGGAAATTGAGTCGGTTGAAACGCATTTAATCATTACGGAAGGCGCGGAACTCACAATCCGCGACGAGACGGACTTTGATATTTTTGACATTAAACGGCTTGCCGATTGCGTTTACGATGTTAATCAAATGGACGCTTCGATTGCCAGCGGGAGTTTTTTGGTTGACGGCATGATTATTGTACCGTGCACGATGAAAACTTTGGCGGGGATTGCGGCGGGCTATTGTGAAAATCTTTTATTGAGAGCGGCGGACGTTTGCATTAAAGAAGGTCGTAAACTTTTGCTTGTGCCTCGCGAAATGCCTTTCAGCAGAATTCATTTGCGCAATATGAAGGAGCTTGCCGATTGCGGAGCAATTATTATTCCGCCCGTCATGACTTTTTATAACACGCCGTCGAATTTGGAGGCACAAATAAATCACGTCGTCAATAAAATTTTGCGGCTGTTTAATCTGCCCGATAATATGATTGAGTGGCGCAAGCCTTAAAAATTTTTGGAGGTATCACTATGAAATTTGATTACCATATGCATTTTGAATACGGCGATTATGACGAAACATGGGTTGAAGGATTTTTCGACGCGGCGAAGGCTCACGGATTCGACGAAATCGGAATCAGCGAGCATACTCATACTTTCCCTGAATTTGAACAACTTTATTATGACGATTTGATTTTGGATTCGTCGCCCGTCGGAGAGTTTCAAAGGGTTTGGCTCAAGACTAATAAATTTAAGCATACGTTGAAAGATTACTTTGAGTTTATGGCGCGGCTGAAAGAAAATCACGCCGTCAAAATCGGAATTGAGGTTTGCAATTTTAAAAATCAATCTGCCGTCAAAAAAATTCTCGACGCTTGGAATTTCGATTATCGAATCGGTTCAGTGCACTTTTTATGGGGCTGGGGTTACGACGCCTCGAAACTTATCGACGAGTGGCACAATCACAATCTGCGCGATATTTATGAAGAATACGCCGCGCAGGTCGAATTCCTTGCGGCAAGCGGCAATTATGATATTCTCGGTCACCCGTTTAATATTCGGCTGTTTAAATTCTTTCCGGACTTCGACGCGACTCCTTACTTTGAAAGAGTTGCCGCCGCCCTCAAAAAAGCCGATATGGTTGTCGACGTGAATACCGGCACTCTTTATCGTTATCCCGTTAAAGAGATTTCGCCCTGCGCCGATTTTATGAAAGTTGCCGCCGCTTACGAATTGCCGATTATCATAACCAGCGATGCGCATCATCCTGAAGATTGCGGCAAATTCTACGAAGAGGCGACCGCTTACGTTAAGAATTTCGGCTATAAAAAAATTGCCCGTTTTGATAAAAGACGCCGTGAAATTGTCGACTTGATTTAAAGATTTTGCTATAATCGCCGCAAAAAGGAGGCGCAAATTTATGAGACAGGTAGGAATATTCGGCAAACGTAAGAGCGGGAAATCTGCATTGATGTACGCGCTGACGAAACATAAAATCAAAGCGACGTTCAAAGCAATGGAAATCGGCTCGGTTACAAAAGTTATGTTGGTCGATACGGTCGGCGTAGATGTCGAAGATACAACCGCCGAAAAATCCGCGCAGAGTGTCGAAGTCGCGCTTATGCTGATTACAGATGATTCATTCGAGTTGGAGCTGGCTTGGATAAGCAAACTCAAAAAGGGCGGCTCGTCAATAATCGTCGTGATAAGTCAAGCGGATAAATTTTCGGACGGCGGTAAAGCATTGGCGGCGGCAGTCAAAGAAGTTTCGGGGCTTGATGCGCTTTGTGTAAGCTCACATACCGGCGAGGGCGTTGAGGAGCTTGATTCGGAAATCAACAGGCTGTTAGGGAGTAGGGACTAGAAATGAAGAAAATAATTTTTGCTCTGCTTTTCGCGATAACGCTTTTTATTCCGCTCGACGCCTGCGCGGCTGTCGATTGGTTTTGGCTTGATTCCAATGACAAGTACAGTAAATATTTCGATCCCGATTCCGTGACGATTAAAAAGAAAGTCGTCACCAATGACGGCAGAGAAATTGCCATTGAAATTGAGTCTTGGACCAAAACGACTTACTCCTACGACGGCGCGGCGGAAACCATTAAAAATTACGGAATAGCAAACATTTTGCCCGACCCGAAATCTTTATCCTACAGCTTGGCATTGCTCAGAGTTAATCCGCAAAATCGCACGCTCCAATATGTTCGCGAAGATTTTTATAACGATAAAGATCAAGTCGTTTGGTCGAAGGAGGAAGGGCGCGTTAAGGAAATAAATACCCGTTCTTTCGACGAAGAATTTTACTGCGCGATAGTTGACGAAGTATTTCAGATGGGCGAACGCGACCGCAAACGTGCTCCGACTGAGGAACGTTGGATAGATTTATGGACTTATACAAACGACGACGGCTCGACAACGACCCTTTCAGCAGATACTACGACAATGCGTATTAAAGGCTCGAATTTAATTCTGTGGGAGTGGCAGGTTACCAAAGATTCTCGCGGGCAAACGTCGGAAATTCGTTTCATGAAAAAGGCAGTCAACTTGACGCAAGGCACGGAAGTTATAAAGGACGGGCAGATTTGGACGCCGACGAATTCTTGGCAAGAATTGAAAGACGAATACGACGGAGCCTATCGCATGATTAAGAGTGACGAGCCGGATTATAAGGGGCTTGTCCGACTTCGCGCTTATGTCAAAAATAATTCGCGTTGGGTTACGCGCTATTCGTTGGATTAGGGAGTGAAAAATTTTGCCGATAAAAATTCCAAACAATTTGCCCGCGACGCATATTCTTGAAACAGAAAATATCTTTGTAATGGACGCCGACAGGGCTTATGCGCAGGATATACGACCGCTGAAAATTTTAATCTTAAATCTCATGCCGATAAAATCGGTGACGGAAACTCAACTTCTGCGACTTTTGGGCAATACGCCGTTGCAAGTCGAAGTTGATTTCATTTACACGCGGACTTATATGCCGTCGCACACGTCGAAGGATTATCTCACCGAATTTTACGGGACGTTTGACGACGTTAAGAATAAAAATTACGACGGCTTTATCATAACGGGCGCGCCGATTGAACTTTTGGAGTTTGAGGAGGTTGCGTATTGGCAAGAGCTGGTTGAAATTATGGACTGGAGCAAATCTCATGCTTGGTCGACGTTTCACATTTGCTGGGGAGCGCAGGCGGCTCTTTATCATCATTACGGCATTCCGAAATATTTAATGAACGAAAAACTTTCGGGCGTGTACAATCACAGACTTTGCGTCCGGCACGAAAAACTTCTGCGCGGCTTTGACGACGAATTTTTTGTTCCGCATTCGCGATATACGGAGATTAGGCGCGAGGATATTGAAAAAGTTCCCGCGTTGACAATTTTATCCGAGTCGGACGAGGCGGGCGTTTATGCGGTTGCGGATTTGGATAATCGATTATTTTTCATTACCGGTCATGCCGAATACGATCCGAATACTTTGCAAAACGAATATGAACGCGACGTTCGCGCAGGTTTAAATCCGAATGTGCCGCAAAATTATTATCCGAATGACGACCCGACTGAGGAGCCTGTTGTCAAATGGCGGTCGGTAGCGCATTTACTCTTTGCGAATTGGCTTAACTATTATGTTTATCAAGAGACTCCTTACGAATTGGAGTCCATAAGCAGTAAATCGTTTTTTGAGGGATTAGGGACGAGGGATTAGGGATTAGATTTTTCTGTTCCCTGTTCCCTATCCCTATTCCCTATCTCGGAGGTTTTCTAATTGGACATAGTGCCTATATTGCTTCAAACTTTTTTGGTTTTATTCCTAATCGCCATGAACGGATTCTTCGTCGCGGCGGAATTTTGTTGCGTAAAAATGCGTCCGTCGCGTCTCGAAACTCTGATTCAAGAAGGAAATTCGCGGGCGAAGTATGCAAAAAAATTAATCGACGAATTGGACGAGGCTTTATCGGTTACGCAACTCGGAATAACTTTGGCATCGCTGGGTTTGGGCTGGGTCGGCGAACCGTTTGTAGCGGAATTAATTTCGCCGTTGATTCATGCGGCGGGTTTCGGCGATACTTTGACGCATACGATTTCATTTGCGCTGGCGTTTTCGCTGATAACTTCAATGCATATAATCTTGGGCGAGCTTACTCCGAAATCAATGGCGATAGCTGCGAGTGAAAAAATTTTGCTCAATATCGCTTTGCCGATGATAATTTTTTGGAAAATAATGTATCCGTTTGTTTGGCTCCTGAACAGGACGGCGAGTTTCGTAAGTAATCATTTGGGCTTGAGTATATCGGAAGGCGAAGTCGCTCACAATCCCGAAGAAATTCGTTTGCTCATGAAGGAAAGTCGCAAGCAAGGACTGGTTGACGATACCGAAGTTGATTTCGTCGATAACGTCTTTGATTTCACGGAACGCAATGTCAGAGAAATTATGGTACCGCGCCCCGATATGGTTTGCATTTATCTGAATAAGAGCTACGAAGAAAATCTGGAAACGATTTTGGAAGAGGAAATGACGCGCTATCCCATT
>JAFZIQ010000067.1 GCA_017554285.1 Selenomonadaceae bacterium | reverse complement strand
GCCGAACTTACCGACACCGAGTTATAGGCGATTTTGGTTTCTGTTCGGACGCGCTTGCCCGATGCTATCGCCCGATGAAACAGCGTATTCAAAATTGTACTTGTCGCCTGCGCGGTTTTTGCAATTCTGTAAGCCTCTTTGACTTGCGAAAGAATTTGTCCTTCGCCCAAAACCAATGAATCCAAACCCGCCGCAACCTCGAACAAATGATAAGTACAAGCCTCGTCGTCGTATTCGTATAAAAAATTTTCGTCGATAACGCCGCCGATTAAATCATTCAGGAATTGATGAACGCTCGCCGCGCAGTCTTCGGCAATTACGGCGTAGATTTCACTGCGATTGCACGTCGACAGGACAACCGCCTCGCTCAAGCCGTCGTAGCCGTCAAGATTTTCAAGCCCGCGCCTCAATGCCTCTTTGTCAATCGAAAATTTTTCGCGAACTTCAATCGGGGCTGTTCTGTGATTCAATCCCAAAACTTTTAAGTGCATGGTTGATCCGTTCCTCCAACTTATCAAGCTCCCCTGCTTTTAATATTTCCCAAACTTCGCGAGTCAGAAATTTCTCCCAGAAAATTTTTCGCGCCTTATGATTCGGCAAAAGTCGTTTGACTTCCCGCCTGTACTCCGAAATTATTTTCAAGCCCGTTCCGAAATTTTCATCAAGCTCCGACTCCAACATTTCCCGAACGAATTTTGAAAACGCAGGGGACGTTGCGCCCGTCGAGATTGTCAATAAAAGTTCGCCGCGTCTTATTTGAGACGGCACATTGAAATTGCCGCCCTCTTTGTCTACGACGTTGACCAACATTTTTTTATCCATAGCCGCCCGCGTCGCTTGCCGATTGACTTCGGAATTATCGGTTGCCGCGATTAAAATTATTTCGTCGCCGAGCATTGATTCCGAAAATTTTTCTCTTACCAATGAAATTTCTTCGCGTTTGAAAAGTTCTTCAACGCCCGCGCAGATTTCCGGAGCTATGACTTTTACAATCGCGCCCGCCGCCAACAGTCCGCGAATTTTTCTTAACGCAACTTCGCCGCCGCCGATTACTACGCAAGATTTATTTTCTATGTCAAGGTTCAACGGATAAAGTTTCATCTGAATTGCTCTCCAGCACATGGGCGGTTAAAAAGATTACAAGCTCGGATTCGGATTTGCTTTTCTTATGATTTCTGAACAACGCGCCCAAAATCGGCAAGTCGCTCAAGAAAGGAATTTTGCTGACGGATTTTTCTTCCTCCGCGCCGATAAGTCCGCCGATAACCATAGGTTCGCCGTCGCGTACCGTGACTGTCGTATCAGCCGAACGCGTATTGAATCGATAAGCTTGCATGTCGGCAACATATTGCGGCGTACTGACCTCCGTGTGAATCGTCGCGGTTATGGTACCGTCGCTGTTGATTCGCGGCGTGTACTTCAAAATAATTCCCGCATCGCGATATTCAATCGAAGTCGTTACGGTCGAATTTGTCGTTTGAATAGTCGGGACGGGCACCGAACTTCCGACGTTAATCACAGCCTCTTTGCCTTGAATCGTCGTGACGTTCGGGCGAGATAAAATCTTCGCTTTGCCGTTCGTGACAAGCGCGTTAATCTTCGCACCATAATACCACTCATTTCGAACGCCATTAAACTCGCTGTCATTAAATGTAGCATCACCAAACGAACGACCAAATTGAATCAAACCATAGGCGTTACTGTTTTTCATATTTTCAGCTCGTGTAGATGAGATTTGTGGTATAGCTGACCACATCCATTCTATGCCGAGATTTTTGGTTGCGTCCTTATTAATCGCCAAAATTTTAGCCTCAACCGAAACTTGCTTAAGTTCAACGTCGAGAGTTTCCAACAGTCTTTTGACGCGTTCATATTCGGCGGGCGTCCCGTAAAGAATCAGCGCGTTGATTTCGGGATTGACAAAAACTCTGTCCTTGCGCTTGATATTTTCCGAATAAGAATTTCCTTCGGAGCTGTCGTCGTCGCGATAAGTGTAGCGATAAGTATAGGAACCGTCGGCATTTTTTATGCGCGTCGTTTGATTCGGGAGGCGTTCGGTATCGGCGTCGAGTGACATAATCACTGCCTCTTTTAAAATTTCGGGGTCGCCGAATTTTATAGGCAGAACGTAACTTTGCATGACCTCAACGCTTGAAGCCGTCACGATATAAACGCCTGCCTCGTTAAGGATTTGAAGGCTTTTCGTCCGCGAAATGATTTCCAAAATTTTAAGCGGCTCGACATTGGTGAGTGAGACTGAAATTTTTCCTTTAACAGAATCGTCGATTGAGACGTTGAGATTTCCGGTTTTCGCGACAAGCATTAATGTTGCGCGGAGGTCGGCATCGTGTACGCTTAACGTCATCGGGGCGGCTGAAACCTGCGCGGGCATAAAAAAAATTGCCGAAGCAATCAGCGGCAAGAATCTTTTTAATCTCAATTACTCCAGCTCCTTTTGAAAGTAAATGCGCCCGCCGTCCTCGAATGTCACGAAATCGGGCGTTATGTCAGAAATTTTTCGTCCGCCAATTTCCTCGCCGACTGTCAAGAATACCGTTTCATTTCCGCGCAGGAACATTGCCGTTTTATTTTCCCCGCTAATCGCCGTACCTGTCAGAATAATTTTTTCTTTAGGCTGTTCGATTACGGGTTCGGGCTTTGGTTCAATCACAATCGGCGGCGCAGGAACTTTGGGCAATGGCGGCGTCGGTTCTTGAATTATCGGCGGCGGTGGCGCGGGTTTAATTTCTTCTTCGACCTCAAACGGGTCACCTATAAAAAGTCTGTCGGCATTCGCTCCCATAACTTTTTTGACGCCGTCCGGACTTTTCGGGACAGGCAAAACTTTAACGGGCAAATCTTTTGTGAGTGGCGGCGGCTCTTCATTCAAAGCAATTTCTTCGCCGTCAGAGCTGTCATCGGCTATCCAAAAAATCAGCAAGAGGATAAAACATACAGCAAGCGCAATCACTCGGATTTTATTTTGCTTAAGTTCGTCAAGTTCGCGACGCAGAATTTCTTTAAGTTCATCGGGCATTTTCCAACTCCGAAAATTTTTCAGCAGTTTATCATAAAGCCGCGCAGTTTTCAACCTTCAAAATTCTTATCAATTTAAAACGTCGCAAAATTTAATAAGAGCGATAGCTTTTATAGAACTTATGCACACCAAACTGCTCAACTTTAATCCGTTCGCTGAGCTTTCATCGCTATCTTGTTATCGTACATTTCCTTATCTGCGCGCTTGAAAACATCATCGGCACTTTTATCAATATTCGGATCGTAAAATGCTATGCCCAATGCCGCCGAAACTCTCTCCCAAGGCTCAAGCAATGCATTGGTATTCTTTCTTTCCATTTCCATTTGAAATTGCTTGACAAAATATCTGCACAGCGAAACTTTATCGCCCGTAACCACTACGACAAATTCATCGCCGCCTATTCTGTAAACATGTTCCGCTCCGAAAACCGAAGAAATCAATCTGCAGGCATTCATCAAATATTCGTTGCCGCGTTCGTGCCCGTAGTTATCATTGACTTTCTTCAAAAAGTTTACGTCTATCATAACCATACAGAATTCCGCCGAACCCTCCGAAATTTCTTGGTCAAGTTTGTTAATCATGCCGACATAGGCGGTTTTGTTCCTTACGCCCGTTAAAGAATCTTTGTGAGCCAATTCGTCCATTGCAAATACTTTCACGCGCATATTCGCCACTTGAACTTTCGCCAACTGCAAATGATCCAAATATTTCTCGATATTTTCAGCCGACCGAATCATCGCAGAATATAAATTTTCTATCTCGTCGCCTGTCTGTATCTTCAAGCCCTTTATCATCGCCATATTCTTTTCGCGATCTGTCACGTTGTCATAGGAAAAATTCTTCGCACAATAAGCCATCGTGTTTATCGGCAAAATTATATGATTCTCTATAAACCATAAGCCGACAACAAAGATAAATACAAAACAGCCCGTGAATAAAACCAACAAATGAGCTATAAAACCTTGCGTGTATTCGGTGAGCGTGTTCATTGAAAAATCAATCGCCGCGTAGCACTGACATTTTCCTTCCGAGTCGTAAAGCGGCTTATAAAGAGTCATTAAATAGCCGTATTCGTCATCTGTAATTATCGGCGGTACAGGTCTTCCGGAAAGTAAATCGTCTTTGTAGCTGAGTATGCCCGGCTCAAAGTCAACAACCATGCCCGGTTTGTCAGCCTCAACATTCGTCGTATTTAAATCGAAGATAACATGCGCCCCGTCCTCCTCAAATCTGTATATGTAAAGATATTTTACTTCGGTACTGCTGTGTTTTATGCCATAAAGTTTTGCCTCTACTGCCGAGTAATCTTTTGCGTTGCGTCCGAGCGTTAAATAATCATCTATTCGTTTCGGATCCAATTCGTTCAGAACAACCGAAACTATGCTGTCGACAGCTTTTACCCTGTCGCTTACGGTGGCATCTCTGAAAATCAAGCAACTGATAACTCCAAAGGAAAGCGATATAAAAAATGAACTCAGCATTAAAATCAAAAGTAACTTTGTGCGCAACGAAAACGATAAATAACTTTCTTCCTCAACTGCACGTCGCATTTCTTCCGATAACGGTGCTTGCCTTTGTCCAAGTAAGCGGAAAGAACGTTTTATGTTCGGCGGAATCTTTTTTAAGATTGCAAACGCCAACAGAATAGAAATAATCTTATCCAAGAAATCATACATCAGATTTTTATTGAAATCCAAATTGACTTGATTGACCGACTGAAGAAAGCTCGCTGTTTCCAAAAATTTTTCGATAAACAATGCGCAAGAACCTACGAAAAGAGCCAGAACCGGAATAAGAATTAGTGCTTTGCCAAAATGACTGAAAAAGCCCTTACGTGCAAAAAACGTCGTGAGAATCGCCATTAGTATGCTGACGGAGGCGAAATACATTTGCATATGATCGAACGGTGCTTTACAAAGATTCGTGAGAAAACCGACCGCAATGCCCGGCATATAACTGCCCAGTGCCGCAATCAGAATGGTGCCGCTCGTATCAAAGTAAATAGGCAGATTGAGCAGTTTCGTAATCATTGAACCGACCAAATTTAAAAGCAAGCCCGCCGCGCAAATGGAAAGAAATTTTTTGACAGACATTTGAATCACTCCTTTACAGAAAAATTTTCTTCGATTATATCATACGCTAAAAAAAAAATCTGCCGTCCCAATTAATATTTTAAAAAATTTGACGCGACGCCTGTTCTCCTTTACAATCATCAAAAACTTTTTTGAAAGGAAATTTCAATGCTTAATACCTCTTTTAAGGTTCTGGAGTTCGATAAAATTCTTTCCAAGCTCCAAGATTGCACTTCAAGTAATTTCGGTAAAGAATTGGCTCAAAATCTCCTGCCAGATAATGATTTCAACGCTGTTAAAGAAAATTTATCGCTCACGACGGAGGCTGTTAAAATTTTTGCTCTTAATTCCCCTCCGCTCGGCGGTTTCCGCGATGTTTGTCAAGCTTTTAAAAAAATAAAGCTCGGAAGTATTGCCGATGCCGAAGAATTGCTCGATATTCTTTCTACCATGTATTCCATGCGCCAAGTTAAAACTTTTTTTAAGGAAACCGAAATCGACGCCCCTAAATTAAAGTTCCAAGCTTCTCAAATTGAAATTCTCGGCAATTTGGAACGCCAAATCGATAATACAATCGATGAACACGCCAATATTCGCGATTCCGCCTCTCCGGAACTGCAAAAAATTCGTAAAGACCTTCGCACAGCTCAAAATAAAATCAAAAACGAAATTTTCTCTATCCTGCACGATTCCGGTAAGCAAAAATTCTTCCAAGACGCTATTGTTACCATGCGCGGAGACCGTTATGTCCTTCCTGTCAAATTGGAATATAAATCGCAGTTTCCCGGCATTGTTCACGACCAATCAGCTACCGGCGCAACTCTTTTTATCGAACCAATGAACGTCGTAAACCTTAATAACTCCGTTAAAGAGCTTGAAGCCGCCGAACGCCACGAAATTAATCGCATTTTGCGCCTTATAAGCGATTCCATACGTAAAAATCTCGACGAACTGTCAAATAATATTAAAATCCTCGCTGAAATCGATTTGGTATTCGCTAAAGCTAAATTCGCTCGCGATTTAAACGCTACCGAACCTGTTTTAGATAAATTTACCGATTTAAAAGCCGCAAGACACCCTTTAATAGATTCTTCTTCCGTTATTCCCATTGATATTCGGCTCGGAGAAAATTTTTCCATGCTTTTGGTTACAGGTCCAAATACGGGCGGTAAAACCGTTTCCATGAAGACTTTAGGGCTTCTTGCGCTTATGACGCAATCGGGCTTGTATATTCCTGCGGCGAGTGGTTCGCGAATTGCCGTTTTTAATAATATTTTCGCAGATATTGGCGACGAACAATCTATCGAACAATCTTTATCCACTTTTTCCGCTCACATGACCAAAATTGTTGCCATTATCGATGAGGTTACGCCTTCAGATTTGGTTTTGCTTGACGAAATCGGCGCAGGTACCGACCCTGATGAAGGCGCGGCTCTCGCTATGTCCATTCTCGAACGCCTTTTGCAAATCGGAGCCGCCACTATCGCCACTACTCACTATTCGGAATTAAAAACTTTCGCATATTCAACTACTGGTATAGAAAATGCTTGCGTCGAATTCAATTCCGATAATTTAAAGCCCACTTTCCGACTTTTAATTGGTATTCCCGGCGCAAGTAACGCTTTTGCTGTCAGTCAAAGGCTAGGTTTGCCTAATTCTATCATTCTCCGCGCCAAACAACTCATTTCTGCCGACCATGCCAATTTTGAACAAGTTATTTCCGAATTGGAAAGTCAACGTATTATTTTTGAACAAAGGAACGCCGAAATCGCCGAGCGGCAACTCCAAATTACTAAGAATGAAAAGAAAATAGCTGATATGCGCGACGAAATTGCTAAATCTAAGGGCGAAATCATTCGTAAGGCTAAAGAAAAATCAGCTGCTATCGTTCGCGAAACCAAGCGTGAGGCTGAGGAAATTATCAACGCCCTTAAAGAACAATTCAACGATTCGGGCGTTAAAAAACGTCAGCAAGTTATTCAACAAGCCCGCGATAAGCTCCGTGAGGCTGAAATCGATTCAAATACAGGCATTATCGCCGATAAATTCGTCGGCTCACGCATTGATAAACAAAAATTAGCCGTCGGCGATACCGTTTATATCAAGCCGCTCGACCAAAAAGGCACCGTTCTTAATATCAATAATGAGGATTTGTCCGTCCAAATCGGCTCCATGCGCACTAAAGTTAAAATTTCCGCTTGCCGTTTCGTCTCTCATAACTCCCAAGATAATTTTTCTCCCGCAACTTCAAATCAAAATCGCGGCTCTTTGGGCTTGTTGCAAAAAACCGCAACCGTTATGCGCAGTATCGATATTCGCGGTATGACTGTCGACGAGGCGGAACAAATTTGCGGCAAATTCATCGACGACGCTCAACTTTCAGGACTTAAACAAATCCTTATTATTCACGGCAAAGGTACCGGCGCACTCCGTAAGGGCGTTCACGATTTCCTTCGCCTAAATAATTCAGTCGCCAATTTCCAATTCGCAGATCAAGATGAAGGCGGTACCGGCGCAACTCTTGTAACCATAAAATAAAGAGGTAGTTCAATCGCGAACTGCAAGAAGAATAATACTGCAAAGAGACAGTATCTGTCGTTTGCGGGGCGGCAGATTTTTTTTGTGCAAAGTATGAAAACTTTCTGTGGTATGTTATAATCAATCAAATTTTTAGGTTAAGGAGCGCGTTCATTGCAATTACTTTACAACTTAGCGGCGATAATCGTCGTGATATTAATTATTCCGGTGTTCATGATTCGTTCGATAAGAGAGCGGGGCTTTGTGGAGCGAATCAAACAGAGTTTCGGATTTTTCCCGAAGGGTGCACTCGACCCTGTGGCGAAAAAAAATTGTATCTGGGTACATGCGGCGTCGGTCGGCGAGATAGTAGCAACCAGTCCGCTGATAAAAGAATTCCGCCGCGAATTCCCAAAGTCGCCTATATTGGTTTCAGTCGTGACGACAAGCGGTTACGAAATGGCGAATCGAATCATCAAAGATGCAGACAGCATAATTTATTTCCCGCTGGATTTGCCTTTTGTATCGGAGTCGGTGTTCAAAAAAATTTTCCCGCGAGTATTTTTGAACGTCGAGACGGAACTTTGGCCAAACTTTTTAAAGGCGGCGCGAGAAAATCAAGTACCCGTCATGATGGTAAACGGGCGCATTTCGGAGAAAAGTGTCAAGCGTTATAAGTACATGTTTTCGATTCTGCGCGATATGATTGGCACGGTTAAACTTTTCGCAATGGCGTCCGGCGTCGATGCGGGCTATGTCAAACAGCTCGGAGCACCGCCCGAATTGGTAACCGTTACGGGCAACACGAAATTTGACCAAACTTATACAGACGTGACCGACGAACAGCGCGGAAAAATTCTGTCGGATATGGGTTTGACGGACGCCAAAGAAATTTTTTTGGCGGGCAGTACTCATCGCGGCGAAGAAAATTTTGTACTCAAAGCCTTCAAAGCAATTCGCGAAAATCATCCGAAGGCGCGGCTTGTCATTGCTCCGCGTGAACTTTTGCGGACTCGTGAAGTTGTTGCGCTGTGCAAGGCGGCAGGATTTACTGTCGGCACTCGAACCGAATTGCAAAAGCGTCCGCCCGCCAATGAAGATATTATTATCCTCGACACAATCGGCGAGCTGGGACAAGTTTACAGCGTCGGCAACGTGATTTATGTCGGCGGCAGTTTGATTTCGCACGGCGGGCATAATATCCTTGAACCGGCGGCGCAAGGCAAGGCTATTATCGTCGGGCATCACATGGAAAATTTCAAAGACTTGCACGCGCTGTTTAAAAATCGCAATGCCTGTGTTACGGTTAATGATGAAAATGAACTTGCCGCTCAGGCTAAAAAACTTTTCGACGAGCCAAACGAAAGACGCCGCCTTGAAGAAGAGACGTTTAAAATTGTTCATGAAAATCGCGGCGCGTCTCGAAAATCGGCGATTCTTTTACGTCAAATGCTGACGGAGTATGAAACTAAAGAAAATGCGCGGCGTCTTCGCACGACGGAGAAAATCGAAAACGTTCAAACATATTTTTTAAAGTTGATTCACGACGAAGAAGTTCGCGGAGCTTTTACGCCGCTGATAATTTTTATTTTATATATCGGCTCGCTGATTTATCGCGGACTTGTCGATTTGCGATTGCTGGGTTATGAACTGGGATTTTCGGGCAAAGAACGATTGAATTGTTTCGTGATAAGCTTGGGAAATATCACGGTCGGCGGAACGGGCAAAACTCCGACGGCTCAGCGATTGGCTAAAGAAATTCGCGATATGGGCTATCGTGTTGTGATTTTAAATCGCGGTTATCGGGCGAAGTTTAAGGGCGAAGTCGGCATAGTTTCCAACGGAAAAACTTTGAACATGGACGCGGCAGAGGCGGGCGATGAAGCTTATATGTTGGCTAAGCACTTGCCAAACGTTCCTGTATTAATCGGAGCGCGGCGAGCCGTCACGGGACAATATGCCATAGAAAATTTTGGCGCGGAAGTTGTGATTCTTGACGACGGTTTTCAGCATTGGCAAGTTATTCGCGACTTCGATATACTTTTGATTGATGCCGTGTCGGTTTTCGGCAACGGTTATCTTTTGCCGCGAGGGATTCTGCGCGAGTCAATGTCTCATATAAGCCGCGCTGACGTTTGCTTGATGACGAAAGTCGACCAAGCCCGCGAAGGCTCCTGCGATTTGATTCGCGAAACCGTTGCAAGATATAATTCTTCCGCGCAGATTGTCGAAAGTATTCACCAACCGCGTTGCCTGATACCGCTTGCGAATTGGGCAGTCGATTTGGCAGGCGAAGGCGTCCCCGTTGAAATAATGGCGGGGCGGAAAGTTATGGCAGTCTCGGCTATCGGAAATCCCGCGTCATTCGAGAGGACGCTCCGAGATTTGGGCGCGGAAATTATTTCCAGCTTGCGTTATCCCGACCACCATGATTATACGATTATGGAAATGGAAGATATTTTGCGGCGGGCTGATTCGTTGGCGGCGGAAATGATAGTTGTAACTGAAAAAGACGCCGTTAAAATTCCGGAAGAAGTTGCGCGGGAAAATTGGAACATTCCCATTTACGTTATCTGCGTCGAAGTAAAATTTCAAGCGGGCGCGGCAGAATTTCATGAGGAATTGCGCCGACGTCTGGAAACTAAGCTTGGCAAAAAAGCTTGACGGAATCGGAGGCGTTAATTTTGAATTTCAGTGACAAGGTAGTTTATCAAATTTATCCGAAGTCGTTCAGCGACTCGAACGGCGACGGGCTTGGCGATATTCGCGGGATTATCGGCAAGCTTGATTACATTGCGAGTCTCGGCGTCGATTATATTTGGTCAACGCCTTTCTTTGTATCGCCGATGAACGATAACGGTTATGACGTGGCGAATTATCGCGATATTGATCCGCGTTTCGGGACAATGGCTGACGTTGAGGAGCTTATATTGGAAGCCGACAAGCGCGGACTCGGTTTAATGTTCGATATGGTTTTCAATCACACTTCGACCGAGCATGAATGGTTTCAACGTGCACTCAAGGGCGAACAAAAATATTTGGATTACTACATTTTCAAGGACGGCTCGCCCGATAAGCCGCCGACAAATTGGGTCTCGAAGTTCGGCGGAAATGCTTGGGAATATGTTCCGCATTTGGGCAAATGGTATCTGCATTTATCCAAACTTGGCGAGAATACTCCCGCTTCTATAAGCGGGAGATGAATCGCCACTTGACTTTGTAAAACATAACAGGTATATTTCAAGCGTGGATGACTACCACGTTAAAAAAGTGTAATTTTAAAAGTAAGCGGAGACCTTTGGGCGACCGTGTGTGGGCGACTTGGACTCGCCTTTGAGAATAAGGCTTTTGCAAACTTCTCATGAATCCCCCGCCTCTTTAGGCGGTGGGAGGTTCAAACCGACGGGCGACACGTTCACGAATTTTTAAAAGAGCTTGTTAAGGATTCGGAGATTGAAGGCTTTATAACTGTTGGCGAAATGTCTTCGACGACGCTTGATAATTGCATTCGTTATTCAAATCCCGCCGAACACGAATTGACGATGACTTTTAATTTTCATCATCTGAAAATTGATTATGAAGGCGGCGATAAATGGTCGCTCATGCCCGCCGATATTCCCGCGCTGAAAAAAATTTTGGAGACGTGGCAAGTCGGTATGGCGGAGGGTAACGGTTGGAATGCAGTCTTCTGGTGCAATCACGACCAGCCGCGAGTTGTTTCGCGTTTCGGCGACGATGAAAAATTTCATAATGAATCGGCTAAAATGTTGGCGGCGGCAATTCATTTTCTGCGCGGGACGCCGTATATTTATCAAGGCGAAGAACTCGGCATGACGAATGCAAAGTACACTTCGATTGAACAATATCGCGACGTTGAGAGCTTGAATTGCTATAAAATTCTGCGCGAGGCGGGCAAATCCGAATCGGAGGCATTAAAAATTATCGGTGAACGTTCCCGCGACAATTCCCGCACTCCGATGCAATGGTCGGCTGAAAAATTTGCGGGCTTTTCAAATGTCGGGGCGTGGCTTTCTTCTCCCGACAATTTTAAAACGTTTAACGTTGAGGCTGAGGAACAAGACGCAAATTCTGTGCTTAATTTCTACAGAAAACTTGTTCGTCTGCGCAAGAGCAAAAAAATTATTTCGGACGGAGCAATCAGTTTCATTGAGCGCGATAATCCCGACGTTCTTGCTTATCGGCGCACTTCAGGCGAAGAAATTTTAATCGTTCTTTGTAATTTCCGTGCCGTCGAGAGCAAACTTGCCGAAAAAACTTTGGCAGATTATTCCGCGCAGGGCTTTAAAAAGATTTTGGGCAATTATGACGGGCTTAACGAAAATCTTCGTCCGTTTGAGTTTATTGTTTTTGAAAAGCAGACCTGCCAATCCTTTTGAACAAATATTATCTGTTGTTTGCGGGCGACAGATTTTTTTTTGCCGTATATGAAAATTTCCTGTGGTATGTTATAATCAGCAAAATTTTTTACAGAGGAGTTTTCAACATGAAAATAATTTTGACGGGCGACAGACCTACGGGCAAACTTCATCTCGGACATTATGTAGGGAGCCTTCGCGAACGTGTAAGGCTCCAGAATTCGGGCGAGTTCGACGAAATTTATATTATGATAGCCGACGCGCAGGCTTTAACCGACCATGCGGGCACTCCCGCCAAAGTTCACGAAAATATTTTGAACGTCGCGTTGGATTATTTGGCAGTAGGAATCGACCCCGCGAAGTCGACGATTTTTATTCAGTCGCAAATTCCCCAGCTCTTCGAGTTGACGGCGTACTATATGAATATCGT
>JAFZIQ010000010.1 GCA_017554285.1 Selenomonadaceae bacterium | reverse complement strand
CCTGCCGAGATTGTTTTTATCGCCAAAGCTATTCGAGACAATTCTCCGCCCGATACGACTTTCGACAGCGATAATTTTTCCTCTCCGACGTTCGCAGAAAATTTTATATCGGCTTTGTCGCCGCCGTGTGCCGATAATTTCTCCGAAGGCTCAACGATTATCTCAAATTGCGCTTGCGGCATTCCCAATCGCCGAATTTCAAGTTCAATCGCCGCGCTTAAAGTCCTTGCCGACGCTTGACGAAGTTTTAAAAGTTCTTTCGCGCAAAGTTTTGTTTGAATTTCAAGTTCGGAAATGTTTTTCTGCAATTCCTCAACGTCCGAATCAAAATTTTCCGCCTCAGCAATTTCTACGCGAATTTTATCCAGCCGTTGCAAAATATCATTGACTGTCGCGCCGTATTTATGCTTGAGCTTAAAAATTATGTCCGAACGCGCTTGAAGTTCGTCTAATCGTTCGGGCGAAAAGTCCAAACTCTCTCCATAATCCCGAATTTCCTCATAAGCCTCGCGCAGATTAATTTCCGCGTCCTCCAAAAGTTGCCGCGCCGAATTTAACTTATCATCGTAGCGAATCGCAATATCCAAATTCTTTTCCGCCCGCGCCAATGCCGTTAATATGTCAAAGTCCTCGCCGTTCAAAATCTGCGCGGATTTATTGACGTGTTCGGCTATTTTCTCCGCATGTGAAAGTTTTTTAATCTCCGCGTTGAGTTCCTCGTCCTCATTGGCTTTAAGATTTGCGGAAGATATTTCTTGCTCCTGCCAACGTAAAAAATCCAATCGCTGAAGATTTTCTTCCCGCGCAGATAATTTCTTCGACAATGAACGAACTTTTGTATTAAATTCGCGATATAACCCTTGAAAATTTTTAAGCTCGGCAGAAATCTTTTCGTCATCAATCAGCGAATAAATTTTTTCTTCGTGAAGTAGCTCCAAACTCTTATTTTGTCCGTGAACGTCTACAAATGCCGCGCAAAATTTTTTTAACGCCGCCAGAGTTATCAATTTGCCGTCCAAAGTTATCGAATTCTTTTCGGCGCGAGAAATTTTCCGCTCGACAGTTATAATCTTCCCTTCAATCGAAAAATCAGCCGCCACGCGCAGATATTCAAAGCCTTTGCGAATTTTATTCACACCAAGACGATTTCCCAACGCCGCGCCCAATGCATCAATCAAAATTGATTTGCCCGCGCCCGTTTCGCCCGTCAATATGTTCAATCCCGCTCCAAATTCCACCGTCACATTCTCTATCAGCGCGAAATTTTCAACCGTTAAAGTTTTAAGCATTTATTTTTTGCCCGTCGAACCGCGTTTAGTCAGCGGAACGCCTTTTTTGCACAGCGGACAATCTTCGGGCTTGTAAGTCTCAACGTCCATATGCAACAGCGCAAAACTCGGAACGTCGCCGAAATCGACTTTGCCGCCCGATCTGTCTACCAACATTGCCACTGCAACGGGCACGCCGCCGAATTGCTTTACAACGTCAATGACTTCGCGAACGGAGCCGCCCGTCGTGACAATATCCTCGACAATCAAGACGCGCTCGCCCTCATGCAACGTGAAGTCGCGACGGAAGGTCATAACGCCATCGACGCGCTCCGTAAAAATCGCGCGAGTGCCGAGCAATTTGCCAGTTTCGTGCGCCAAAAT
Source organism: Selenomonadaceae bacterium (assembly GCA_017554285.1). Lineage (GTDB taxonomy): Bacteria > Bacillota > Negativicutes > Selenomonadales > Selenomonadaceae > Quinella. Next base: position 6,184 of record JAFZIQ010000010.1, on the reverse strand, counting down.
GATTCCGCCCGTTGCGGGACCAACTACAGTCTCAATCTGCGCGTCCTTGAAGTGTTGAGCGATTGCGCGGCAGAGTCTTGCAGTATGGAGGGGCTTCTCCAGCACACGAAATTTCTCGATGTAGTGCGCCGAGTGATCGCCGCCGGAGAGCTTGAAGTGCCCAGTCATAATCGCGCCCGTTTTAACCAATAAGTCGTAAACCTCATTTTCAGTCATGTAAAAAACCTCCTTAGCAAATTTCCAATGATAGCCGCCCGCCGTCTTTTTTCTCCCGTGTAGAACATTTGACAACGAACCTGGAGTAACTCCGACGGATTCTGCGGCGTTATTCACAGAATCAAAAATTTCGTTCGTTTCCACGCAAACTACCGGCTTGTAACTATTAAAATTTGAATTCGATTTTCCTCTCAAATGAGCCACGCGTTTTTCGACAGTTTCAGCACTTTGCTTTTTGCCGCGACTAGCTTTGCCCTTGTTTTTGCTGGTTTCTTCAGAGACTTTATCATCTGGGTTCAGATAAGCCCAGCGATAACCGCCGGCTGTTTTCACTCTGCCGTTTAAAACAGCCGAAATAGCGGAAGGATCAACGCCAACGCTGGCGGCGGCACTTTTCACCGAGTCAAAAATTTTGCCGGTATCAATGCAAATTATCGGCTTTCTGATAAGTTTCAAGTACTCCTCGCTTGCCCACTGTTTTTTAGCGAGTTGTTTAAGGAGTTCTTTTGTTTCAGGAGAATGTTTGTAGCCTTTAGGACTATCGCCGCCTTCAGTCAGGTTATATTCTGGCTTGAGTTCGGCGATGTATTGAATTTCTTTTTCGTCAAGCTCTTCTACGGGGCAAAATTCCAATACGGTTTTGTCGAAGGCGTCCCAGCCGTATTTCGCAATGGCATTACATATTATGGGCGAAGAACTTTTTCCGCGTCTATGCGCATTCAATCGCCGCTTGATGTTTTTGGATTGTCCGATGTATCTTTTGCCATTGACGCGGCAAATTAACATATAAATTCCGCTGGTTTCCCAAGATGCGTCCATATTTTATACCTCAGCGATTTCAGCCAAAATCTTTAAAGCCGCCTCGCGTGGATTTTCAGCCGCCCTTATCGGTCTTCCGATTACCAAATGCGTCGCGCCGTTATTTAAAGCCGCTTTGGGCGTTGAAATTCTTTGTTGGTCGTTAATGTCAGCTCCTGCAGGTCTTATGCCGGGCGTCACGATTAAAAAGTTTTCTCCGCAAGCCTCGCGAATCAATTTAGCCTCCTGCGGCGATGCTACTACCCCGTCAAGCCCTGCCGACTGCGCGAGCTTAGCGAATTCAACAACCTGCTCCGAAATTTTCAATGCGCCGCACCATTCCGATTGAGTTAGGCTAGTTAGGATTGTTACGGCTATCAATTTCGGACGTTCGACACCGCGCAGTCCTGATTCTTTGCGAAGAGCCTCTGCCGCCGTCTTCATCATCGTAAAGCCGCCCGACGCATGGACGTTTAAAATATTCGCGCCAAGCTCCATTAAAGAGCACAAGCCACCTGCTACCGTGTTCGGTATGTCATGGAGCTTTAAATCCAGAAAAATTTTCTTGTCCTGCGACTTAAGCCACTCTACCACGCCCGCGCCTACCGAATAAAAAAGTTCCATGCCGACTTTGTAAAAATTCACCGCGTCGCCCAAATCATTAACGAGTTTTTTAACGTCGTCCATTGTGTGGAAGTCCAACGCAACTATCAATCGTTCGTCAGCCATTTACAACACCTCCGCCAAAAATATTTCCTTGAAAAATTCTTTGCAAAGCTTTAAAATCCTGCGCAGGGTGATTTTAATTATCTAAGACTTAAGAACAAATAAATTGCAAGGGAATGATATGATGCGGCTGTTTATTGCCATAGAATTTGACGAAGAAATTTTACAAACACTGACGAAATTACAATCTGAATGGAAAGTTTCAGGTGTGCGCGGTAACTTCACGCCCATTCAGAATCTTCACTTGACTTTGGCGTTCATAGGAGAATATGGAAATCCAAATGCCGTCTTGGAAGCGATGAATTCCGTTTCCTTTGCCCCATTTTCTATAAATCTTGACGGTATCGGAACTTTCAGAGATATTTTTTGGGCTGGGATTTCAGAAAACAATGCAATGTCAAATTATGTTCGACGACTGCGGAGAGTTTTGGCGGAAAACGGTATCCCATACGACAGAAAAAAATTTTCTCCACATATAACCTTAGTTCGAAGTGCAGAATTCAACAGAAATATGGAAGAACTGCTGAAAAGCCCTCCAAACGGAGAAATGGAAGTCAAATCTGTATCGCTCATGTCCTCTACACGAGGCAAAAACGGTATGATTTATACTAAGGTCGGCGGCGTTGAGGCAGATTAAAGCAAAATAAATAGAAACAATAAATTACAGTGGGAGAGTGATAATAAAATGTGGCGCGGACTTTATACGGCGGCAACCGGCATGGTGAGCGAAATGAAACGCACCGACGTTATCGCAAACAATATCGCCAACGCCGCGACGGCAGGTCACAAAAAAGACGTAGCTGTTCATAAAGAATTTCATACTATGTTGATTAAGCGCGTCAATGACTTTGATGAAGGCGGCATTTTGGGCGTAGGCGGCGCACCTTTCGGCACATTGGCGGAGCTGGGCACGTCAAAAAAAGACGTTACTCAAATAAAAGGTTTCAGCGCAGATCCGTTTTATCGTCCCGGTATCGGCAGACTCGGTTTGGGTGATTTTATCGATGAGATTGCCGTTAATTATGAACAGGGCGCGATTGAATCAACCGGCAACACTTTTGATTTGGCTATTGTCGGCGACGGATTCTTTGCCGTTCAAACTCCTAACGGCGTTCGCTACACTCGCAACGGCGCGTTCTTTAAAAATACTCAAGGCTATTTACAAGATATTCGCGGCTATAATCTGCTTGACACGGCGGGCAATCCCATTCGCATTCCGGAAAATATCCCCGATTCGCAAGTTGTAATCACAAATGACGGCACAATTTCCATTCCCGGTACCGAAACGCGCCTTGAGGTTGTCGGTAATCGTTGGCAAGCCGTCGGAGACATGGATAATACCCAAAACCTCGCGCAGATTCAATTTGTCGAGTTCGGGCACAGGCTCGCCACTCAAAAGCAAGGCGATAATCTTTATTACCTTGTCAACGATAATGAAGGCAATGCTCCCGTCGCACGAACTGTCGAACAAAATATTCGCGATAGAATAATGAATCCCGACTTTCAACCGCGTCCCGCTACCGGCGAAATTCTTCAAGGTTCACTGGAAAAATCCAATGTTGCGATTGTTTCAGAGATGGTTGAGCTGATTCATAATCATCGCATGTACGAAACCAACGCTAAGGCTGTTCAAAGTCAAGATGCTATGCTTGACACTTCGGTTAATCAAATCGGAGCGGTCGGTTAAAGGGAATTTGAATTATGATTGAAATTAAAGGCTTAAAAAAATCGTTTGGAGATTTACACGTTTTAAAAGGTATCGACCTTCACATTGACGAGCGCGAAGTCGTAGTTATAATCGGTCCGAGCGGCTCCGGTAAGTCAACTTTGTTGCGTTGCATAAATTTTTTGGAGGAACCGACCAGCGGCACGATTACTGTTGACGGAATTCCTATGGACAGCGACGAAAATATCAATAAAGTCCGCGAGGAAGTCGGAATGGTGTTTCAATGCTTTAATTTGTTCCCGCATATGACTGTTCTCGACAATATCACCCTTGCGCCTATGAAAGTTCGTAAAATCGCTCGTTCAAAAGCCGAACAAACCGCGCAGGAACTTCTTGACCGAGTCGGCTTGGGCGATAAATCTAATGCTTATCCAAACCAACTTAGCGGCGGACAACAACAACGCGTCGCAATCGCCCGCGCTTTGGCTATGCAACCTAAAGTTATGCTTTTCGACGAGCCGACTTCCGCGCTTGACCCGGAAATGGTCGGCGAAGTTTTGGACGTTATGCAACGCCTCGCCGAAAGCGGTATGACTATGGTTATCGTAACTCACGAAATGGGATTTGCCCGCGAAGTCGGGACGCGCCTTTTATTCGTTGACGGCGGTTATATCGTCGAACAAGGCAATCCGCGTGAAGTTTTCGAGCACCCTAAAGAGGAACGCACTCGCGCCTTCCTGTCTAAAATTTTATAAGCACTTGCGATAAAAAATCCCTAGCGATTTTGCTGGGGTTATTTTTTTGCCCAAATGTTAAATTCCGTTTAAACGTAATTTTCACTTTGATACTCCAAATCCACTTTGAAAATTGCACGTACATGCAATTTTTACTTCGCGCCTTTAAAATAACTTTCAAAACCAATTTTTAGCCTCGCAAGCCCGCAAAAAGTTTTTTTCGGAAGGATTTTACTATTTCAAGCCGCCGTGATATAATTTCAACAAAAATTTTGGAGGAATGCCTTATGAATCAAGTTAAAAACTCGGATAACATTCACACATGCGAAGGTGTCGCCGAATGCCCTGTAAATGACGACGATACAATTAAAAATACTAAAAATCGCGTTAAAGACCTCGCCAAAATCGACGCTTGCAAAAAAATAGACGACTATATCAATCTCTTCTTTAAAAATAAGTCGTTTAACCTTCCTTATGAAGAAATATCTTCTATCTCAACCGAAATTGCCAATGTCATCGAAGTTAAATATCAAATGCACAGCTCCGATAACGATAATATGATTATTAGTGCCGCCGTCACAGCTCAATTCGACGATAACGACATCATCAATCATCTTGATAAGTTTTTTCGTGATAAATCTGCACTCGTCGAACAAAACGAGGCTCTCAGACAGAAATTAACAAAGTTGGAAATGCAACAGGACAAAGATTCTCGCAAAATATCATTGCTCGCCGCTGAAAACGAGAAACTTCGCAAGGAAATTGAAGATTTGAAACGTCAGCTTACAAATACTCAGCCAAATAATTCACAAGTTATAGACGAACATAAAATTGCTCTTTCAAAACAAAAATTGATGGAAGGTTGGAAACTTCACGGTAAAAAAGATTACAACTGTGCAATTAGACTTTACGATGAGGCTATTAGACTAAATCCGAATAACGCAGATGCTTATCATAATCGAGGAGTTGCTTTTAGAGCACTCGGATACGTTGCAAATGCTAATGAAGACTTCGCTAAAGCTAAAGAACTCGGCTGGTAAATTGCTAAAAAAATAATCCTCTGCATTGAACTTGCGGCGGAGGATTTTTTTTGCTATTATAACTAAAATTTTTAGGAGAGGTGACTTTAATGGACAGCAAAGTCTTATTCAACGTTCAATATGGTCTGTTTGTCCTCAGCGCGAAAAACGGCGACAAGGATAACGCTTGCATAATCAATACCGTGACGCAAGTGACCGCCGCGCCCGTCAGCAAGGACAGAATTTCTATCGCAGTGAACAAATCTAACTACACGCACGACATCATTGCCAAAACTAAAAAATTCACAGCGTCAATTATCAGCGAGTCGGCTACTTTTGATTTGTTTAAGCGTTTCGGCTTCCAAAGCGGCAAGACAGTTAATAAATTCGCGGACTTCGATAAAGTTCAGCGCACTGCGAACGGTACACTTGCCATAACCGAAGGAACCAATTCATTTATCAGCGCAAATGTGATTCAGCAGGTCGAACTTGATACCCATTCGATTTTCATTGCTGATATTGTCGACATGGAAAAATTTAACAACACTCCTTCCGCGACTTACAACTATTATCAAGCGAATATCAAGCCGAAACCCGCGCCGGTCGGTAAAACTGCGGACGGTAAGACGATTTGGCGTTGCAGAGTCTGCGGCTATGAATATATCGGCGATGAACTGCCAGCTGATTTCATTTGCCCAATTTGTAAGCACCCCGCGACCGATTTCGAGAAAGTTGCGCCTGCCGAGCCTAAAAATAAATACGCCGGCACTAAGACCGAAAAAAATCTTTGGGAGGCGTTCGCGGGCGAGTCTCAAGCGCGTAACAAGTACACTTACTATGCCAGCGTCGCTAAAAAGAACGGTTACGAACAAATCGCCGCGCTATTCCTCAAAACTGCCGATAACGAGAAGGAACACGCTAAACTTTGGTTCAAAGCGTTGGGCGAACTTGGATCCGTCGAAGAAAATCTTTTGCACGCTGCCGACGGCGAAAATTACGAGTGGACGGATATGTATGCGCGTATG
>JAFZIQ010000066.1 GCA_017554285.1 Selenomonadaceae bacterium | reverse complement strand
TTGCCGCCGCCGACCGAAATTAAATTTATCGAAGAACCGATGGTTAAAGCAACCGTCATTGTACCGAGCGATTATATCGGCGCGGTAATGGAACTTTGCAGAGATAAGCGCGGCACTTATCGCAGTATGGATTACATTGACAAGACTCGCGTTATGATTGTTTATGAAATGCCGCTTAACGAAATTATCTACGATTTCTTCGACAAGCTGAAGTCGATGACTCGCGGCTATGCCAGTCTCGATTATGAACTCTGCGAATATAAAGAGAGCGACCTTGCAAAGTTGGATATTCTTTTGAACGGCGATTTGATTGACGCGCTAAGCTCGATTGTTCATAAAAGCCGTGCCGCAAAAATCGGAAGAATTCTCGCGCTTAAACTTAAAAGAATTATTCCCGAACAACTTTTTGATATTCCCGTTCAAGCGGCAATCGGCGGCAGGATTATTGCTCGCGAAACCGTTAAGGCTCGCCGCAAAGACGTTTTGGCTAAATGTTACGGCGGCGACGTTTCGCGCAAGAGAAAATTACTTGAGAAACAAAAAGCCGGTAAAAAACGCATGAAAGCTGTCGGCAGTGTCGAATTGCCGCAAGAAGCTTTTATGGCGGTCTTGACTGTCGGCGACGAAGAATAAACTAAAAATATTTCCCCTGTAAAAAAGCAGGGGATTTTTTTACGATTTAAAGGAATTATCGACGCCGCGCAGAATATAAAATCAAACACATTCGGCAATAGCGGAAGGAGCTGTTGAAGCATGGCAACATTCAACATAAGAGGAAAAAATATCGAAATCACTCAGCCGTTACGCGAATACGTCGAGAAACGCGTCGGCAAAATCTCCAAGTACTTCGATAACATGGAAGAAATTTCTGTATTACTCTCGGTCGAGAAAGAGCGTCAGATAGTCGAGGTAACTGCGGAAGTTCGCGGCGGCTTGATTCTTCGCGGGCAAGAGTCAACGGGCGATATGTACACGTCGATTGATTTGGTCGTCGAGAAGCTTGAACGTCAGATTCACAAGCAGAAAACCAAATTGGAACGTCGTTTTCGTAACGGCGGCATGAGAGCAGAGGCATTTGCTGAAGCGAAAGTTCAAGTCGAGCGCGAAGACGAGGCAGAATATCCCATTGTCAAGACGAAACATTTTGTCGTTAAACCTATGGACGTTCAAGAAGCGATTATGCAGATGAATTTGCTCCATCATACTTTCTTTGTTTTCCGCGACGCGCAGACCGAACAAATTTGCGTCGTCTACAAGCGCAATGCCGGAGCTTACGGGCTTTTGGAATTCGACGGCTGAAAAAATTCTAACCCCTAATCTCCGGTCACTATTCCCTAAAAAACCGTTGACGATTAAAAAGTTGCGTGTTAAAATACGCGGGCAGTAAATTCTTCGAGTATCAAATGTCGAGTATCAAGCGGAGGGAGGGAAATTGAATGGCTAATGAAGTCAAAGTTGGGAAAAACGAATCCATAGACAGTGCTCTCCGCCGCTTTAAGCGTACCTGTCAAAAGGCAGGCACACTCGCCGAAGTTCGCAAGCGTGAACATTACGAAAAGCCCAGCGTTCGCCGCAAGAAAAAATCGGAGGCGGCTCGCAAGCGGAAGTATCGTTAATCCTTATGACAAATAAAAAAGGCCGCTGTCTTCCTTGCGGGTTGACGGCGGTTTTTTTTCGTGAAAAGGAAATTTTTTCTAATCAGTGTTTAACAATCGTAATTCATAATACGGTTTAATTGATAAGAGGAAGGAGACCGGTACGCAATATGCCTGAAAATAAAGCAGTACCGCCGCCGGACAGGACAGGGATAATTTCGATAATAAAAGTGTTGCAACACTTCGGAGTTAAAGAATTGCAGGCAATCTACGAGAAAAATCCCGAAACCGACGACAAATTGAATTGGGAGAAACTTCAAAAGCTGGCTAAGAAATACAACATAAACAGCACATTGATTCATCCCACGATTGATGAAATGCGCGAGGTTGAATATCCCGCAATAGCCAGAATGCATGACGGCGGTTATATTGCCATTGGCAGTATGAACGAAGAAGTTATTTTGGCGATTGACCCGCGAGAAAATAAGCCCAAAGCTATTCCCGTTAAACAATTTTTGGAAAGTTGGTCGAATGAACTTTTAATTTTCTCGGCGGCATTCAGTTGGACTTACTTTAAGAAACAATACAACGTCGATTGGTTCTTGAAAGTCGTCAAGCGTTACAAAAAACCGCTCTTGGAAGTAATAGCGGCAGCGTTCTTTGTTCAGCTCATGGGAATTGTTTTCCCGCTCATCACGCAGGTTATAATCGATAAAGTTATCGGCAACAACGGCTTATCGACGCTGACGGTTATAGGCTACAGCATGGTTTTATTCTTCGCCATGCAAGCACTTTTGGGCTGTCTGAAAACTTATATTCTGAATCATACAATGGTTAAGCTCGACGCAATTTTGGGAACGAGGCTGTTTCGTCATTTAATTGCTCTCCCGTTGCCTTACTACGAAAGACGGCGCGTCGGCGAATTGTTAATGCGTATTGATGCACTCGAAAGAATTCGTAATTTCTTAACCGGCTCCGGTTTAACGACTGTAATAGACGCTTTCTTTGCCTTTGTATTTATCGGATTTATGTTTTGGTATTCCGTGCCGTTGACATTAATCGCGCTTGTTACGGTGCCGCTTTACCTTCTTCAACTTTTCCTCATGCCGATAATCAGAGGCAAGCTCAGCGGCATTTGGCGTACCAAAGTAGCATGTCAAGCTTTTTTGGTCGAATCCATTACGAATGTTGAGACGGTTAAATCGTTGGCAGTCGAACCGCAATTCGTCAACAAGTGGGAAAATCTCACAGCGCGTTATGTTCGTACTCAATTTGAGATGTCAAAGTTCATGTTGTTTATTCAAACGTTCAAAACGGTTGTTGAAACGTCAATATCAATGGCAATCCTCTGGTATGGCGGTCATATGGTTATGAACGGCGAATTGACACTCGGTCAATTAATTGCGTTCCAAATGATAACGCGACAAGCACTGGGACCTTTGACGAATCTTTTAATGATGTGGTGGCAACTGTATATGCTCAAATTCTCTCTCGGACTTATCGGCGACATTTTAAGTACTCCTATGGAACCGGTCGTTCAAGAAATGGGCAAACGCGGACCGCAAAGAATAGACGGCGCAATTCAGATGAGCAATGTTTCGTTCCGTTATCGTGTTGACTTGCCGCTTGTACTGCAGAATATAAATTTAACGGTTCAACCCGGTCAGAAAATCGGTATCGTCGGGCGTTCCGGCTCCGGCAAATCGACTTTGACAAATTTGGTACAAAATCTTTACATTCCCGAAGAAGGGCATATCGTCATTGGCGGTGTTGATACTCGCGAGGCAAATCTTTCGTGGTTGCGCGACCAAATAGGCGTCGTCATGCAGGAGAATTACCTTTTCAATTCCAGTGTTCGCGATAACATTGCAATAAGCCGCCCGACTGCCAGTATGGACGAAATTATTCGTGCGGCGCGACTTGCAGGAGCACACGATTTTATCTTGGAACTCAAAGAAGGTTATGATACAAAAGTCGGTGAGCGCGGTGATTCGCTTTCGGGCGGTCAACGTCAGCGCGTGGCTATTGCTCGTGCCTTGCTTGCCAATCCGCCGATTTTGATTTTCGAC
>JAFZIQ010000065.1 GCA_017554285.1 Selenomonadaceae bacterium | reverse complement strand
TTTTTTCAACGTTAATCTGCCTTGCCGTTACCGCAGTTAAATTTATCCTGAAAGATATTCGGGCAAAGAAATGGTTTAAGTTTACCAAAATAAGCCTTCTTATCACAATAGTTATTCCGCTAATCCAAATAGCGAGTGAATCCACCGCAAATTTATTTAAGGTGTTAGGAGCAACGGCATTTGCCGTAGGAATATGTTTTATCGGCAAAACAATTTATAAGTCTGCAAAGAAATAATTCTAAGTTATAAACTGCAAGGAGTTTCAATGAGTGAGCGAGTAGAAATTTTGGGTGTGAAAGTCGACGCGGTGACAATGGCTCAAGCTGTCGAGCGTGTGACAGATTTAATCTGCGCGGGCAAACCGTCAATCGTGGCAACTGCAAATGCAGAAATGTTATTGCGAGCCACTCACGACGACGAATTGAAAAATATTTTGAACGCGGCAAATTTAGTTGTACCCGACGGCGCAGGGACGGTTTGGGCGGCGAGACATTTGGGAAAATTTATGCCGGAAAGAGTCGCGGGCTTTGATTTGGTTCAAGAGCTTATGAAAATTGCGCCTGCGCGGGATATAAAATTTTTCTTATTCGGCTCCGCGCCCGGTATCGCCGATAAAGCTAAGTTAAAAGCCGAGTCACTTTATCCCGGTATAAAAATCGTCGGAACGCGCAACGGCTATTTTAAGCCCGCTGACGAGCCGGAAATTATTTCTCTGATTAAAAATTCCCGCGCAGATATTTTATTGGCGGCTCTCGGCGTCCCTAAGCAGGAAAAATGGCTTGCCAAATATAAAGACGAACTGAACATTCCCGTTTCAATCGGCGTCGGTGGCACTTTCGACGTAATGGCGGGCGTCGTCAAACGTGCTCCGCTCTGGATGCAAAAAGCGCGTCTTGAATGGCTTTTCCGCGCAATGTTACAGCCCAGCCGCGCAGGAAGATTAATTGCTTTGCCGAAATTTGTTTGGAACGTTCATAAACAAAAGAAAAAAACTAATCCCTAATTCCTAGTCCCTAAGTAAGGAGCGTGAATATCTTGAGCATAATAAGAGAAGGTTACTATTTCGCGGGCGTCGCGCTCCTTATCGCGCTTTTTCTCGGCGTATTGATTAATCCTTACGCCGCGATTTTGCCCGCCGTCATAGCCTGTTACTGCATTTATTTTTTCCGTAATCCCAATCGAATTATCCCGCCCGACCCGAATTTGATAGTATCGCCCGCCGACGGTACCGTTCAAGATGTTACGGAGGTCGAGAGCGATGATTTTGTCAAGTCGCCCTGCCGTAAGGTTATAATTTTCTTGTCGGTGTTTGACGTTCATGTTAATCGCAGTCCGATTGCCGGCGAAATTAAAATTCAAAAGTACGTCTGCGGCAGATTTCGCCCCGCTTATAAAGATTCGGTCGGTTTTGAAAACGAACGTCATCTTATCGGCATTGAAAATGAAAGACTCCGCGTGACGGTTACGCAAGTCGCAGGGATTTTGGCGCGCAGAATCGTAAGTTGGGTTACGCTTGATGATAAGCTTGAGAAAGGTGAACTTTACGGCTTGATTCGTTTCGGCTCGTGTACGGAACTTGTTGTCCCCGATAACGTTGAAATTTTGGTTAAAAAGGGCGATAAAGTGCGCGGCGGCGAATCTATTATCGGGAAAATTAAATGAGGTGATAAAAATGAAATGGCTCCTTCCGAACGCTTGTACGGCGGCGAATTTATTTTTCGGAATGCTTTCGATATTGGCGACGTATGAAGGAGATTTTTTTTATGCGTCGGTGTTCATATTGCTCGCACTGATAGCCGACGGCATGGACGGACGAGTTGCCCGCGCCTTAAATGCATCGTCGGAACTCGGCAAGGAAATGGATTCGCTTTGTGATTTAGGCTCGTTCGGAGTCGCGCCCGCATTTTTAGCCTACGCCTTTTGTATGCATAATTACGGCTTACTCGGCAAGGCGGCGGCGATAATTTTTGCGTTATGCGGCATGTGGCGGCTCGCAAGATTCAACGTCAATACAACTGTCATTCACGGATTTTTTATGGGCTTGGCAATTCCGGCGGGCGGCTGTATCGTGGCGACGACGACCCTTTTATTTCTGGCAAAGGATATTCACCCCGAAAATTTCGGACTCGTCTACCCGATAACCGTTATAATCATTGCTTATCTTATGGTTTCGCATGTCCATTATCCCGACTTCAAAGGCGGCGGCGAAAAAATTTTCTTGGTCGCTAAAATATTCGCGGCGGTTATGTTCGCGGCAATTATTTATCTGACAAAAGAATTTCCCGTTCAAGGAGTGCTGACGGCGATTTTCGCAACCTACGCGGTCTTCGGCATAGTCAATTCACTTTTTGCCTTGATGAATCGCGACAAATTTTAAAAGGAGCGGCAAAAAATGTTGTCGCTCTTATTTTTTTATAGACGTGGCGAATAAAATTATGGTAAGATAAGCGGCGTTTAGGAGGGGGTTATATGGGCAGGACAGATTTGGAAGGCGGCGAATCACCGCAAACGCCAAAGAAAAAATCTTCAACGTTCCTGAAAATTTTTATAGGACTTATCATTTTTATAATCGTAATGGCGGTCGGAGTGGGAATCGGTTTCGTAACTGCCAATCTCAACGTCAAAGCCGATTTGTCGAAAGATATTTTGCCGCCCGCGTCGTCTCACATTTACGATTCGGCGGGCAATGAAATCGCTATCATTCACGCAACGGAAAATCGGGTACCCGTCAAAATCGAACAAATTCCGCTCAACTTGCTGAATGCATTCGTCGCGATAGAAGACAATCGCTTTTACGAACATAAAGGCGTTGATTTTCGCGGACTTCTGCGCGCCGCTTACACAAACTTTGTCAGAGGCGAAATAGCGGAAGGCGGCTCGACGATTACTCAACAGCTCGCCAAAAATGCTTACCTCACGCAGGAACGGACTATCAAGCGCAAAATTCAAGAAGTATTCCTCGCGTTGCAACTCGAAAAGCAATACACCAAGCAAGAAATCCTTGAGCTTTATTTGAATCAAATTTATTTCGGACAAGGAGCTTACGGCGTCCAAGCGGCGTCCAAAACTTATTTCGGAAAGAATGTAGAAGATTTGACGCTCGCCGAATGCGCAATGCTCGCGGGCATTCCAAAGAGTCCGAATTATTATTCGCCGTTCAACAACATTAACGCCGCGATTGAAAGGCGCGACACGGTTTTAGATCAAATGGTTGTTTACGGCTATATCAGTTACAGTCAGTGCTACGAAGCGAAAAAGGCTGAAGTAGTCCTTGCGCCGCCCAATGTTCCCGAAAAGCATAAAGACGCCATGTATTTTATTGAGTACGTCACTCAACTTTTGGTCGACCGCTACGGCGCGGACGCTGTCTATAAGGAAGGCTTGAAAGTTTACACGACGATTGATTTGGATATGCAAAAAATGGCGGAAGAGGCATTGTTAATTTATCTGCCCGAATACTACACAGATGAAAACGGAATTGTACAGCCGCAAGGTTCGATTGTCGCGGTTGAGCCTAAGACAGGTTATATAAGGGCTATGGTCGGCGGCAGAGGAACAGACCAATTCAATCGCGCTACTATGGCTGAACGTCAGCCGGGTTCGGCGTTTAAACCGTTTGTATTCGTCGCAGGACTTGAGAGCGGTTATACGCCCGACACCGTCATTGAGGACAGCCCGATTACGATTGACGGTTGGTCGCCGCAAAATTACAGCAGACGATTCAGCGGCAACGTTACTCTCCGAACCGTCGCAATTTTTTCTATGAACGTTCCCACAGTTAAAATCGCGCAGGCACTCGGCATTGACAAGGCGATTTTTTACGCGCAGGAAATGGGAATCTCTACGTTCGTATTGGAAGGCGACCCAAGCGATACAAATCTTGCCGCGTCTCTGGGCGGTTTGACAAGAGGAGTTACCCCGCTTGAAATCGCGAGTGCTTACGGTACTTTTGCCAACAGCGGCATTCATATTCCGCACACTGCAATTACAAAAGTTCTCGACCGCAACGGCAATGTGATTTACGAGGCAGCTCTCGAAGGGCGACAGGTTATCAGTCCCGAAAGTTGCGCCGATTTAACCAGTATGCTTGAAGATGTCATTATCAAAGGTACAGGCAAAGGCGCGGCAATCGGACGACCTGCCGCAGGTAAGACCGGCACGACCAGCGATTATCATGACGCTTGGTTTGTGGGATATACTCCCGATCTTTCGGTGTCGGTTTGGATTGGTTGTGACGATAACAGCGAACTTGACGGCATTACGGGCGGCGATTTACCCGCGACTATTTGGAGTCATTTTATGCAGAACGCTTTGCTGAATGTTCCCGTCCATGATTTTGACGAACTTGTTGTTGACAGGCGCAATACCAAAAATGTTGTTACCGAAGTCCGAGATAACAGCAGTCAATCTCGTCACCGTGATTATTATGAAGATGAGTCGGATTCACGCGGCAATCATCGTTATTCAGAACCGGAGCCGACTCACAATGAACAGAATTATGATGACTTGATTCCTTCTCGTCATGAACCGGAGCCGAGTTATAATGAACCGACTTATCGCGAGCCGGATTATACCCGAAAGCCCGAAGGTGTTCCTGATTATGAACCGGAGCCGATTCGTGAGCCGGAACCTTATCGCGAGCCTGAACCCGTTCGCGAGCCTGAACCTTATCATGAACCCGAACCGATTCGCGAACCCGTGATTGACAATGCACCTTCATTTGATGACGAACTTTCTAAAGGAAGAAATTAATGCTTGGAAAAATTTTGGAAGAAGCGGTACGCCTCAATGCGTCGGATATTCATTTGACGGTTGAGCAACCGCCTTTTTTTCGTGTAAGCGGCGAAATATTTCAATCGGGCGAAGTTTTGACTGCGCGGGACGTTGAAATATTCTTGAACAAACTTTTAACGCCGCGACTGCGCGAGGAGCTTGAAAAGAATTTGGCGGTTGATTTTTCGCACGTCGAAGAAAAATTTTCGCGCAGATTCAGAGTGAACATTTATTATCAGAGAAAATTTCCCGCACTTGCCTTGCGACTTATCGCCAAAGAAATTCCGACGCTTGACGAATTGGGAGCACCCGCCGCCCTTAAAAAATTCTTCACAGCCGCGCAGGGCTTAATCTTGGTTACGGGCAGGACGGGCAGCGGCAAATCAACGACGCTCGCCGCATTTCTGAATGAACTGATAAGAATTCGCCCGTGTCATCTTTTAACGCTTGAAGACCCGATAGAATTTGAATATTCGGCGGAGAAATCTTTTGTCAGTCAGCGGGAACTCGGGCAAGATTTCTTAAACTTCGCGGACGCAGTAAGGACGGCAATGCGCGAAATGCCCGACGTGTTATTAATCGGCGAAATTCGCGACGCAGAAACCATGCACGCGGCACTTGAGGCTTCGGCGGCAGGCGTATTGGTTTTGGCGACGTTGCACACGAAATCGGCGACTGAAACGGCTATGCGCGTCGAAACAATGTTTCCGCTCGTTCAACGCGATGCCATAAGAGATTTATTCGCCGACGAATTCAGCGCGATAATTTCTCAACAGCTCGTCAAAACTGCGCGGGGGCGAACCTGCGCTGCGGAAGTTTTATTGGCGAATCCTGCGGCGCGTTCGCTGATTCGACAAGGAAAATATTTGCAACTTCAAAACGTCATGATGAGCGGACGGGCGCAAGGTATGCAAACAATGGACGCGGCTTTAAAGCAATTAAATGAATTTTAATCTCCCGTAAGTTCCAAGCAATGGCGTTTACAAATGACAAAAACAAAAAAAGGTGTTAGAATTTTAAGCTGAATCATAGTTGAAGATAAGGGGATGCTTTAATCATGGAAGGTTTGAAAACTAAATCATCTATGCGGACAAATTTTTTGACGATGATGATCGGAACATCGCTGATAACGCTGTTTTGTATCTGTGCGATATTTTTAAGCATTCTTGCTACTTCCGAAGCGGAGGTAGAAAAGTATCGCGACACGCTTATCGCCGAGGTTGAGCGCACATTAAAAACCGAAACTGAAACTGCCATCAGCGTTATCAACATCGTCTATAAACGCCAGCAGGCAGGCGAACTTACTGAGGAA
>JAFZIQ010000064.1 GCA_017554285.1 Selenomonadaceae bacterium | reverse complement strand
CGGTCCGGATACCAATTCGACGTTATCGGGCAGGATTTGACGAATACCCGAACGGAAAATCGATACCGTATGAGTTCCGCAGACTTCCATAAAGCGCAAATGTCTTTTACCTGCCGCGAGTTGCAAAGTTTTCTTGATTAGTGTATTCATTCCTAATTACGCATTCCTAATTTCTAATTGAATTGTTCGCGGTGCTCCGTTCATTTCGGCGACAAGTGCGTCGCGGATTTCGACTTCGCGTTCGTCTATAACTTGCATTGCAAAGCCCGCATGAATCAACACATAATCGCCGATTTTTGCTTCGGGTAACAGCATTAAGCTTGCCGAACGCTTGACGCCCGAACGCTCTACTGTTGCCAAGTCGCCTGTTATCTCCAATACTTTCGCCGGAAAGGCTAAACACATTTAAAATCACCTCGCGCAGATAATACACCACTCAATCAAACTTTGCAAAACTCCCGCGCAGATTACAAGCTTATTTTACGTTTTTATAGGATTTTTTCAGCCCGCGTAAAATCGACGCAAGCTTTTTAATTGACAACCGCCGCGCAAAAGTTTATTATCGGCAATGCAATATAAAACATTTCTGGAGGTAGATTTTATGCCGCAAATGAATCTCGAAAAGTACGGTATTACAAACGTTAAAGAAGTTCTCTACAATCCGACTTATGAAGTCCTTTTCAACGAGGAAACTCGTCCCGAACTCGAAGGCTTTGACAAGGGTGTTGAAACCGAACTCGGCGCGGTAAATGTCATGACAGGCGTATATACTGGACGTTCGCCCAAAGATAAATATATCGTTTACGACGATACGACTAAAGAAGGCGCGCCCGGCGAAATTTGGTGGACGACAGAAGAATATAAAAACGATAATAAAAAGTGCCCCGTCGAGACTTGGAAAGAACTCAAGAAAATCGCGCAGAAAGAACTTTCCGGCAAGAAACTTTACGTCGTTGATGGTTTCTGTGGTACGCATGTCGATACCAGACTCAAAGTGCGTTTCATCGTTGAGGTTGCGTGGCAAGCTCACTTCGTTACCAATATGTTTATTCGTCCGAAGAATCAAGCCGAATTCGATCAAGAACCGGATTTTGTTGTCTATA
Source organism: Selenomonadaceae bacterium (assembly GCA_017554285.1). Taxonomy (GTDB): domain Bacteria; phylum Bacillota; class Negativicutes; order Selenomonadales; family Selenomonadaceae; genus Quinella. The sequence goes on along the minus strand of JAFZIQ010000064.1, from coordinate 2,621 downwards.
ACGCTTCCAAAGCTAAAGTAGAAAATTTTAAAGAGCTCGGTCTTCGTTCAGATACAGCGGTCGTCTTCAACGTCACGGACAAAGAGGCTGTTATTATCAATACGTGGTACGGCGGCGAAATGAAAAAGGGAATTTTCTCAATTATGAATTATTTCTTGCCGCTTAAAGGAATCGCCGCAATGCATTGCTCCGCGAATACCGACATGAACGGCGAAAACACCGCGATTTTCTTCGGACTCAGCGGCACTGGCAAAACGACTCTTTCCACCGACCCGAAACGCTTACTTATCGGCGACGACGAACACGGCTGGGACGATACGGGCGTCTTCAACTTTGAGGGCGGTTGCTATGCAAAAGTTATCAACCTCGACAAAGAATCCGAGCCTGATATTTACAATGCGATTCGCCGCGACGCGCTCCTTGAAAACGTCACTGTCGACGAAAACGGTAAGATTGACTTCGCCGACAAATCCGTTACGGAAAATACTCGCGTCAGCTATCCGATTTATCACATTAAAAATATCGTTCGCCCCGACAGTCACGGTCCCGCCGCGCAGTCTGTTATCTTCCTCAGCGCGGACGCATTCGGCGTATTGCCGCCTGTCTCGATTCTTACCAGCGAACAATGCAAATATTATTTCTTGAGCGGATTCACTGCAAAACTCGCGGGCACAGAGCGCGGAATCACCGAGCCGACTCCGACTTTCAGCGCGTGCTTCGGTCAAGCGTTCCTTGAACTCCACCCGACTAAATACGCCGAAGAACTTGTTAAGCGTATGGAAAAAAGCGGCGCAAAGGCTTATCTCGTCAACACGGGTTGGAACGGCACAGGAAAACGCATTTCGATTAAAGATACTCGCGGCATTATCGATGCGATTCTCGGCGGCGCGATTAAAAACGCTCCGACAAAGAAACTTCCTATATTCGACCTCGAAATCCCGACTGAACTCGAAGGTGTTGCAACCAATATTCTCGACCCGCGTGATACTTATGCCGACCCGACCGAATGGAATAAAAAGGCGGAAGATTTGGCGAGCCGTTTCATCAAGAATTTTAAGAAATACGAATACAACGCGGCAGGTAAAGCACTCGTTGCGGCAGGTCCGAAACTTTAATCAGGACTTAGAAACCTGCGCGGAAAAAATTTTAATCCCGTCGAAAGAACTCGGCGGGATTTTTCTATGTAAAGAATGGTTGTGCCTTTTCTCAACCGTACTTCTTTAACTCAGCAAATTTATAACCCTTGCAAACACTATGAGCTTTTGGTAAATTAAAAAGGAATAGCGACAGAGGCACGTAAACAAAATTTAGATTTTGGAGGTTTTCTTTTGAACGATAAGATTAGGAACTTTTCAATCATAGCGCATATAGATCACGGGAAATCGACGCTCGCCGACCGATTGATTGAGATGACGGGCACAGTCGAAAAGCGCGAGATGAATGAACAATTTTTGGACAACATGGAGCTTGAACGCGAACGCGGCATTACGATTAAGGCGCAAACTGTTCGTTTAAAATACACCGCGCAGGACGGCGAAACTTATCAACTGAATTTAATCGATACGCCCGGACACGTCGATTTTACTTACGAAGTTTCGCGCAGTCTTGCCGCTTGCGAAGGGGCTTTATTGGTTGTCGATGCAACGCAAGGCGTCGAGGCTCAAACATTGTCGAATGTCTATCTTGCATTGGAGCACGACTTGGAAATTGTCCCCGTCATTAACAAAATCGATTTGCCGAGTGCCGACGTTGAAAAAGCCCGCGCAGAAATCGAAGAGGCAATCGGACTTGACGCGAGCGACGCCGTTAAATGCAGTGCCAAGACCGGCGAGGGCGTCGACGAAATTTTAGAGGCGATTGTTAAAAAAATTCCGCCGCCCGAAGGTGACGACTCCAAACCCTTGCAAGCGTTGATTTTCGATTCTTATTTTGATTCGTATAAAGGCGCGGTGGCTCACGTCAGAATTTTTGACGGCAAAGTTCGCAAGGGTGATAAGCTGAAACTTTTGGCGACGGGCAAAGAATTCGACGCAACGGAAATAGGAATTTTCGCGCCGACAATGACCGAACTTGATGAACTCTGCGCGGGCGAAGTCGGATACATTTGCGGCAGTCTTAAAGACGTTCGCGACGTTCGAGTCGGTGATACCGTTACGACTTCCAAAAATCCTGCCGAAGCATTGGCGGGTTATCGTGCTCCCGTTCCTATGGTTTTCTGCGGACTTTATCCGACCGACAGCGTAGACTACGATAATTTGAAGGACGCGCTTGAAAAACTTCAACTCAACGACGCCGCCCTTGTCTATGAACCTGAAACTTCAGCCGCATTGGGATTCGGATTTCGTTGCGGCTTTTTGGGCTTGTTGCACATGGACGTTATTCAAGAACGTTTGGAGCGCGAATATAAATTGAAACTTGTAACGACTGCGCCGAGTGTCGTTTACAAAGTTCATAAGACCGACGGCGAAATTTTCACGATTGACAATCCCGCCGCGTTGCCGCCGCCGACAGAAATTAAATTTATCGAAGAACCGATGGTTAAGGCGACCGTCATTGTGCCGAGTGATTATATCGGCGCGGTCATGGAGCTTTGTCGGGATAAGCGCGGCACTTATCGCAGT
>JAFZIQ010000009.1 GCA_017554285.1 Selenomonadaceae bacterium | reverse complement strand
TAACACTTACGTCCAATTACGCCGGTACTTCTTTCATCGCGTCAGGTACTTCTTATGCGTCAATACTTACAATAGACGCTTCGGCAGTTACGCGTATAGGCGGAATTTCAATCGCGGGCAATGACAAAGCAAATACAATCATCGGCAGTAAACAAGGCGGCTCAATCGACGGCGGCGCAGGGACCGATTACATTGACGTAACCGACAGAGATAACAGCGACGGAATCAAATTTACGTTCAGATACACGAGCGGCAAAGATACTGTTGAAGGCTTCAACAGCCAAAAAGATAAGTTGACAATACTTGATGCATCAACTATAACGGGCACAAAGAGCAGTAAAGGCAAGTTGACTTTCACATTCAGCGGTAAAAATAATTCGCTTGTTTTGAAGAGCGATGACAGTATCGGCAGAGTTTCGCTTACCGGCGGTGGTTACATTACAAGAGACGGCGTTGTCACTTTAGGCGGAACTTCGAGCCTTAAACTTTTCTCAAACGCAAGCGGCAAAATAGATCTTACCGAAGAAAGCCTTTATGGCGGAAGTTCAATCGCGTCGATTAATGCCTCAGATGTTAAAGAGCAGAGCATAACTGTTGTCGGCAGTTCCTTAGTCAGTAACTTTAACTTTGCCAAGAACGGAAAGAAAGACACTTTCGTATACGGTGGCGGCAACGTTAGTATAACCGGCTACGAGGACGGTAAAGACAAAATCAATATCGGCACCGGTTCAATTACCGGTTTCTCGATTGGTGCCGACAGTTTGGTTGCAGTTTCAGTAAGCGGCTTCGGGAGCGATGTCGGCGTCATTTCATTAACCGGCGCGGCAGGTAAAGAAGTTCTTGTTCAGGATTCAGCAAACAAAACAAGTAAGAAGATTTTCGCGGCAGGCAACATTCTTTATGACAAGGCAATAAACAAAACGCCTGTTTCTGCGACAATACTTGGCGGCTCAAGCAGTTTTGCCGTTGGCACACAGATTGCCGGACTTAATGTTCCGAATTCGATTAAAAAGATAAGCGTTGGCAGCGGCGTTTCGGATATCAGCATAACGGCGGGCGACAGCAATAACACTACCGTTAATGCGAGCGCGGCGGACGGCGTAACCCTTATCGGCGGCAAGAAAAATGACAAGTTCATAGGCAGTGAAAATAATGCCGATGTCTTTGTCTATGGGAAAGTTGACGTCAATTCTGCCGGCAAAGATGTCATTGAGGATTTTGTCTCCGCAAATGATGTTGTCTCACTCGGCGGCTTTTCGATGGCGGATATTAAGAAAGTAAACGCCAGCACTACTTCGGTTAAGCTCATATTCAACGAAAATAATACTTTGACGATTAAGGGCAAGAAAGGCACGTTAGATAAAATTAAAATCCTCGATGTCGGTGCCGCAAGCGAGAAAGAATACACTTTCAAGAAGAACGCGATAATACTCGACGAGCAAGCCTCTTTGACGAGCGAAGCAAGCGGCTCCTTCAAGTTGGATAAAATCGGTGTGAATTACGTTGACGCAAAGAATGTCGCAAAGAAGAATTTGACATTGACGGGCACAACGAATGACGATACCATTTACAGCGGCGGCACTAAGGCAAATCTGCAAGGCGGCGGCGGCGATGATTTATTGGTTGGCGGCAACGGCGCGGATACATTCGTCTACTTAAAAGGCAAAGAGGGCGACGTTACCATTCAGAAATTCGACTTCGCCAAAGACAAGCTCAAGATAGCCAGCAGCACGATTGACAAGATTGAGAGCATAAGCGGCGGCGGCGTTCAATTCTCACTGACCGATGGCAAAAAAGACAGCAGTCCGATAGCTTCGTTCAAGGTTGCCAGCTCTGTCAGTAGAAGTTCTGAAAGTACAATCGACCCGAACAAAATCGCCATCAAAGCTAACAACACCTATTACTGGTTTGCTAAAGAACATATGGATGAAACAGAAACCGTCACGGTTAAAGGTGACAGTGCAGAAAGCAAAACAGTTACGCTGGCAAGTGCCGAAGCCGGTGATTTAATCACGTCGTCATCGGTAACAAAATCGCAATTTACTGCGTTAGGATACAGTATCATAGATCTCGGTTACTCGACGAATTTGGTTAGTTCAGGGGTTGCGATTAAATTTAAAGATGCTAAGCCAAATGATACTCCAAGTAATAGCTAATCGAATGTTAAGTTGATGTAAAAAAATTTAGGGCTTGTGAAAATCTCACGAGCCTTTTTTGTTTTGTCCGAACCTGCGCGGACGGTTTGACGGAAAAAAAATTAAGGGCTTATGCAAAATGCACAGCCCTTTTTATTTCGGAAAAATGTATTGAAAAAGTAACTTGAATCTTAGTAAAGGAAAACGACCGCGATATTGTCGAGGAAATGGGATTTGTCGTTTTCGTAGAGAACCATATCCGCATCTTGTGTGCTGAGAACAGGAGTAGCGTTGAGGTCGTCAAGAGCAATAGCCTTAACAACGAGCGGATTTGAACCTGCGCGACCGGCTTGAGTCATATCTTGCGCATAAGTCGCCATGCCTTCGACGATAATTCTGTCGTAGTCAAGATTTTTATGCCCGTAAATCTTATTTCTCTCGGCGTTTTTGATAACGGGGCTCATGACGGGATTAATAGTGCCAAGCCCTCTGCAATCGACGACAAGACCGGTATAGCCGCCTACAGTCGGATGAGTTTCAGTTACGGGCGGGCGATAATCGGGCGCGGGAGTCGGAAACGGCTCGATAACAGGCGGACGTTCGATAACGGTTTCAGCGAGACCGCCGTTGCCGCCGAAAAGCGGAATTTCCATAGTGACGGAGTAACCGCCGCCGGCAAGTTCGCCTTCAGAAACAATTTGGGCACCTTTGATAACTGCAGAGACTCTCGTTTTAACAATGTCGGAAGTCAACATCATTTGTTCGATAGTCGTTTCCGCGTCAACTTGAACGCCGTTGACAGCCTCAGCAAGCTGACGATAACCGTCCGCGATAGCCGCACGACGTGCAATCATTGCCGCATGTGCCGGAGTTCTCGCCATTGCGGGATTCGCGACACCCATGCCCGTTACTTGAATCGTATTATTATTCCAATTCGGGGCGGCGTCGGCTTTGCCGCTGACGGCGAATAAAACTATCGCCATCAACAAGCCGAGCAACTTAATTTTACTTAACATCTTTCAAAACCTCCCAAAAATTTTTTCGTGTAAAGTTTAAGGTTTGATAATTAGAATTCGCTTTGAATCATTAAAAAACTTATTAACTTTCCTCCAATAAATGTCCGACTACGAAAAAAGTCGCCGTTGCTTTGGCGTAAAGTTTGCCTTTCGCGTCGAGGATTTTACATTCGCAGACCATAGTTTTTCGTCCGTCATGCAAGACAGTTGCGTTCGTGAAGATTCTTGGAGTATTTGTCATTACGGCGTGCATGAACTCTATATTCAGCGAAATCGTTACGACTTTTTTATTAAAAGCCAAACACTTCGCGCCCATCGCGGTATCAGCCATTATCGTTAAAACTCCGCCGTGCGCCATTGAATATAAATTTGCATGTCGACTGTCCGCGCAGAGTTCAAGTCGAGCCTCGCCGTCAAGTGTCGGTACTACTTCTATTTCCAAAAAGTCTATGACTGTGTTCTCGTGATAAAATTTTATGATTTGTTCCTGCGTCGGCTTAAGCAAAATTTTCACTCCTTCAAACAGGGATTTTAACACATATAATAGAAAAAACAAGATAAAGGAGGAATTATTTTGATTAAAATTTCGATTCTGGGTACAGGGAAAATTATTCCCGAAGCCGTCGCCGCAATTCAAGCGTCCAAAAAATTTCACGTCGCAAATATTTGGGCAAGACCTCACAGCCGAGATAAAGCCGCCGCGCTTGCCGAGCAGTTCACTATCGATAAATTTACTGTCGACCTTGACGAAATTTTGAACGACAACGCGATTGATTTCGTTTATATCGGTTTGGTTAATTCCGTTCATTACGATTACGCCAAAAGATTTCTTGACGCCGGAAAAAATGTTATCGTCGAAAAACCTTTTACCACAGACGCCGCGCAGGCTCAAGAATTAATCGACCTTGCGTTGAGTAAGAAACTTTATCTGTTCGAGGCAGTGACGACCCTTCATCAGCCGAATTTTTACGTGATTCGCAACGCCGTTAAGAAAATCGGAGAGATTAAAATTGTCCTGTGTAATTTCTCGCAGTATTCGAGCCGTTACGACGCTTATAAACGCGGTGAAGTTGCGCCCGCCTTCGACCCTAAATGTAACGGCGGAGCTTTGCGCGATATAAATATTTACAACTTGAATTTTGTCGTCGGATTGTTCGGAATGCCCAAGAAAATTTCTTACGTTGCCAATTACGGCTTTAACGGCGTCGACACGAGCGGAATTGTTTCGCTTGAGTATGAAAATTTTTTGGCGCAATGTATTGCCGCTAAAGATTCGGCAAGTCCGAGTTTCTTAAGCATTCAAGGCGACGGCGGATATATTCTGGCTCACGGCACGCCTAACGAATTAAATTCCTTTGACTTGGCGATTCGCGGCGAAGAAGTTCAAAAGTTTGCGCTGAACAAATTTAAACACAGAATGATTCATGAATTCGTTGACTTCGGAGAGATTTTTGAACGCGGCGATTATTCTGCAGTCGAAAAGGGCTTGAAAATTTCTTTGGACGTTATGAAAGTCGTCGAGCAATGTTTTTGAAAAGAAAAAACCCTCTCAACCGTCGAGAGGGCTTTTTTTATTACGCAACAAAGTTTTACGCAAGGACTCTGGCGAGACGCATATATTCGGGATTAAGTTGCTTTTTATTATTAACGGCGTCATGCAGATTGATTGAAACGACGTGTCCGCGATTGAATCCGAAAACAATATCACTCAAGCCGGAGATGATGGCAAGTGCCGCGTGTTCGCCGAGACGACTTGCATTGACACGGTCAATAACCGTCGGCGAGCCGCCGCGTTGAATATGTCCGAGTTTGGAAACGCGAGTATCAAGCCCCGTCTTTTCGGCAATAACCTTGCCGATTTCATGACCTTTGCCCGCGCCTTCAGCTACGACGACCAGAATATAACGCTTGCCTTTGTCGTAAGCTTCTTTCATTTCGTCGCATATTTCATCGAGGTCGTATTCTTCTTCGGGAACAAGAATATATTCCGCGCCGCCCGAAATGCCAGAAACCATAGCAAGCCAACCGCTGTTACGTCCCATAACTTCAAGGACGATAGTTCTGCGGTGAGCCGAAGCGGTATCGCGCAATTTGTTAATCGCGTCAATAATCGTATTCGCCGCCGTGTCGCAACCGATTGTATATTCAGAGCCCCAAACGTCATTGTCAATCGTGCCGGGCAAGCCGACAATCGGAATACCCGTTTCCTGACTGAGAATCGACGCGCCGCGCAGAGAACCGTCGCCGCCGACTACGACCAAGCCTTGAATGCCTCTGTCGACCAAATTTTTATAGCCGAGCATACGACCTTCGGGCGTCTGGAATCTTCTGCAACGAGCCGTTCCCAAGAATGTGCCGCCGCGCTGAATGATGTCTGCAACGTCTTTGGATTGCATCTCGAACATTTCTTCTTCAAGCATACCGTGATAGCCGCCGCGAATTCCCCAAACTCTGACGCCGTGATGAAGTGCCGTACGAGTTACAGCGCGAACTGCCGCATTCATACCGGGACTGTCGCCGCCGCTGGTCATTACTGCGATACTTTTTAACATAACCGAATCCCCTCCTGCCAAAATACCCTTTAACCGGCGTAATGTGCGCCGAAAATTTTTCCTTGCCAATGATAGCACAAATTTTCTGAAATGCAAATATCACGCGGCGGGCTATGGAAAATTTTTTCTTGATTGACAGCGTAAAAACGAATTTGATATTATTTGCACAAGGAGGTTTGTCTTATGAAACACGGCGCGATTTTCGACATGGACGGTACTCTTTTTGATACCGAAAGTTTTTATAAGCGAGCGTGGCTTGAGGTTATCGGCGAATTCGGCGAAGAAAAAAATTATGATTTCCCGACTGCGATTAGCGGCATTAATCTTGGCGAAGAGGCTTTTCAAGTCATAAGGAGATTTTATCCGAACATTGACGCTGCGGCTTATCTTGAACGTGTACTTGAGGAAGTTCGCAAGGTCTCGGAAAAAAATCTTAAGTTAATGGCGGGCGTCGAGGACATTTTAAAATTCTTTCAAGCCGAAAATATTTCAATGGCAGTTGCGAGTTCCGCGCCCGTTGCGGTTATCGAAAAAAATTTGACACGAGCGAATCTGCGCGGATACTTTAAAGTTTTGGTCGGCGGCGATAAAGTTTCAAGGGGCAAGCCCGCGCCGGATATTTTCTTGCTTGCGGCTAAGGAATTGAATTTGGAGCCGAGCGATTGTTACATTTTCGAGGACAGCATTAACGGGATAAGAGCGGCGGCGGCATCGGGCGGAATTGCGATTATGATTCCCGACCAAGTTCAGCCGACCGAAGAGATTAAAAAAATCTGCGCGGCAGTCTTTAAGAATTTGATTGAGGCAAAACAAGCGATTACGGAGGGCAAATTGTAAATGAAAGTTGCAATAATAATGGGCAGTGACAGCGATTGGGGCATTATGAAATCAGCGGTCGAGACTTTGAAAAATTTTTCTGTCGAAGTCGAATTGACGGTTGCTTCGGCTCACAGGACGCCGCAAAAAGTTCATGACTTCGTTAGAAATTCCGACGCGCAGATTTTCATAGCGGCGGCAGGTATGGCGGCACATTTGGCGGGCGTCGTTGCGAGTTTTACGACTAAACCCGTTATCGGCGTCCCGATTAATTCCGAGCCTTTCAAAGGTTTGGATTCGCTTTTAAGTACCGTACAAATGCCGGGCGGAATTCCCGTTGCGACTATGGCGGTAAACGGCGCGAAAAATGCGGCTCTCTTCGCTACAGAAATTCTCGCGCTCCAAGACGACGAACTTGCAAAAAAATTAATCTCCTATCGCGAACAAATGGCGGCGGAGATTGAAATTAAAGATAAAAAACTTAAGGGGGAATTATCATGAACACAAGGACACACGAAATTATTCGCGAGTATATCGGCGTATTGACGCACCAAGCACTTAATCGCGAATTGACTTGGACAACTGCCGTCGGCGATATGGAATATCGGTACATTATCAAATCGCTTGACGGAAAAGATTTGCTGGGAGTTTCTTATCGTATGCGTTCGATTGACAGCGTCGACCTCACCATTAACGGCGAGACTTTCCGCACGCGCAACAAACCCATTATCGAGCGTGTCGGTATGCTCTTCCGAATAATCAATTACGACAGAAAAGATAACGTTATCAGCGACGCCACGATTCAATTCATGCGCCACTACGTCAACGAGAACAAGTGACTAGGTTAATAGGGAATTAGGGAATTAGGGAATTAGAATGCTAATAACCTATTAACCTAATTCCCTAACAAGGAGGAAACATAATGTCAACGGTTGTAATAAGCGGTACGCAATGGGGCGACGAGGGCAAAGGCAAAATCGTCGACTACTTAGCGCAACAGGCTGATACAGTTGTCAGATTTCAAGGCGGCTCCAATGCGGGGCATACC
>JAFZIQ010000063.1 GCA_017554285.1 Selenomonadaceae bacterium | reverse complement strand
CGTCGGAGCTGATGTCGACTTTGCCGCTTATGTCATTAAGATTAACCGTGCCGGAGTTCAAGCCCTTAATGTAAAATTCGTTGTCCCCGCGCAGATTTAAAGCGGTTGTTTCACTCGGCTTTATCAAAATCGGATTATTGGCAGTGCCCGCCGAACCCGTCAAAGTTATTTCTCCCGGCGTGTTGATGTAAGCCGCCGCAATGTCGTCAAAGCGCGAACTGTGTTCGATTATGCCGTTTCCGTCGTTGGTTATGCGAATTGCTTTCGGAGAATATATCGCGCTGATTCTGAAATTATCCTTGCCGACTTTCTGCAGATTGATTTCCTTGTTACTGCGAGCATTGAGTAAATCTCCCGTCAAAGTCACCGTGAACGGTTTGGCTTGCGTACCGATTGCGTCATTGCCGCCGACTAACACTAAGTCTTTAGCCACAACATTTGCGCCGCTGTAAGTCGCGTTGAAAATGCCTGCCTCGCCGATTATGCGAACGTCTGCAAAGTTGCCGTCGGTCTTGCTCGTCTCGATTTTGTTTATGTTCAGCGGGCTGTAAACGTCATTGTTCGGATTAGTCTTCTCGGTTATCTTGACGCCCTTATTGCGACCCGCTATATACGTGCCGTCATTGCCCGTCGTCTTAATCGTAATATTTCCGGTGGCATTTATCCCAAGCGGTATCGTGCCGCTTATCTCGAACGATTCAATTTCTTTATTCTCTATAGCGGTTGTACTCTCGATTACGTCGCTGAAATCTGTAACCTTAACAGCGTCTCCAACTTGCTTTAAGTCTTTGTCGTAGGTGTACTTCATCAAGTTGCCGTCGGCGTCATTGCGATAACGAACATAATTGCCCGCCTTGTCAACGTAATAGCCTTTATCAGCGTCATATCTGTAATTAACTTGCGTGACCGTTTGAACAATGGGCTTGCCGTTCGCGTCCAAAGCATAATTAACTTTAACGTCCGCCGCCTCGACATTTGCCAACGCGCTCAATTTCTCAAGCCGCGCAGATTTTTCTTTAGCAGTCTCATTTGCCTTTACGCGAAGTTCAGACATTTTAATAGTTGCAGTTTCTTTGGAGTTGGTGCCGACGCCCGCGCCCGTCAACGTAACATTGCGAGCGGTGATATTTGCGTCCTTGAGCCGCGTAACGTCATAGGCGGTACCTTCTTCCTTATTGACTATCGCCGAACGAATTGCGCTGAATAATTCTTCCTGCGTCCATTTATATTGAGGATTTGCCACCGTCGAAACCAGCGTTTGATAATCCGAATCAGCCGCCAAATATTCATCAGCTGTCTTGTACTTCGCAAATTTTTTCTCCAACAAAATCAGACGGTCGCCCTTTTCCAATTCGCTGTTCTGTTCGTGCGTTGTATTGTAATTTGTCAGCAGAGTTTGATACTCGGCGAATTGCTCGGTTACGTCGGCTTTATAATTGTCGCGGTCTTGTTCAAGGCGATGAATATACGCGCCTTTGTAATCGTCCGTGCCCGCGATTAAGCCCATATCTATCCACGATTTAACTAAGTCGCTTTCCTGCATGTCGGAGTTGTCGCGAACTTTATCCAGTGCGTCTACAAATCTGCCGTTGGCTTTCAATTCAACGTCGCCCGTTGTCGAGACGATTGAGCCGATTAGGAAATCATCATTATCATTCTTAACCAGTTTAATATTGCCCTTAGCCGCCGCAGAGATTGCCGACTTATCGGCGGTGTTAGCTTGCCCGTTCGATTCGATTTGCAGATTGATTGAACCGTTCGTCGACTCCAATTTAATATTCCGCGCATTAACCGAAGTATCTTTAATCGTCTGCTTAATATCGCCCTGCGCGGTCAGTGTAACGTTGCCTTCCTTGCTGTTGAGCGCGTTTACCGTGACATTGCCCGCAAGATTTTTATTGCCCGAAATCCCGCCGGTGACATTGACATTAATATCGCCCGCAGTCGTCTGAGCATTGAGTTTTAAATCGTCAGTGCGGCGATTAACTATGTTGATATTTTTTATGTCATTCCGCGCAGAAAGATTAATGTTGTCGGTCGAAACCTTAACGCCCTCTTCCTGAATGATACTGCCGCCTTTTGCCGAGATATTCAACGTCGCGCCAACGTCGTTTCTTATGTCGCCCGTCAAATATAAGTCAACGCCGTTGGTTAAAGAGTTGGTCAGATTAATATGCGAATTCTTTCCGCCGATTAAGCCGACGCTTATAGGATAATCAGCCTTCAACGAGTAAACATAAGTCTGCGTCGTGCCGACACGCTTATTCCAATAGTGCTGGTGATGATGATAATAACCGAAAAAGCCGCTTGTAGTGTATTCGGCGGCAGAGCGGTCTACGCCGTACCAAGCACTAGCCGTGTTTTGAGCGTACAACTTCAGATTGTCGGTCTGATTATCGTTGTAGATGAAAGTGCCTGTGCCAAGCGGGTTTTTGACTTCTTCGGGCTTGCCAAGTTCGTTGTAGGTATTGGTCATATCCTCGTATCTGCCCGTGTAATTCGGGTCGTCGGCATTGCCCCAACGTCCGCGCTTTTCTTCCTTGTGGTAATGGTGAACAATACTTTGGTTCATGCCTTCCGCCCAACGGTAAGTCAAATTTTCCTGCGGACGATAGGTTACAAATTCACCGATTGAAAGTCCGTCGTCGATTGTAACTTTGCCCTTTGTATTGTCAGCGAGCCACGCCGAATAATTTTCAATCGTGCGCGTTTGTCCGCTGCTATACTCGCTTAATTTGTCCTTCGCGGAGTCGACAATCTGAATAAAGCCGCCGCCCGAACTCGTTACCTTGCCGACGTTCATATCAACCGCCGAAGAGTTGGTTATATCGATATTTGAATTGCCGTCACTCACGACGATTTTGCCGTTGCCTGTAGACAATATGCGACCCGCCAGATAGATTTTGCCGCCCAATGCGTTCATATCTTCCAAGTAAAGCTTATTGTTCGTCTTGTCGTAGTAAATTTGCGGCTCGTAATAATAATAGCCGTCAGAACCGAGTTTGGAACCGCCGTTATTTACCTTGTACATGGTTACGCCATTGAAGAACGTCGTTTCCTTCGCGTTGTCAATATCTTTTTGCGTTATGCTTGCCTTGAAGCCGTTATAGCCCGATTGAATCAAGCCGTTAATGTTAATGTCACGTGCGGCAATATAAATCGCGTCGCCTGCAATTCTGCCCGTGCCGCCCTTATAAAGCGTGTTGCTCGCGTAAGTTTGCTTTCCGTCGCTTTCGGGGATTGTCTTATCCCAGCCGGTTTTATTGCGCAATTTCTTTGCCTCGTCGGCATAGGCATATTCGGGCGTGTAGCCGATATTAACAATGCCGTCGGTGTAACCTTGCGAAATGCTTTCCTTAGCTGTCATCGCTATATCTTTGCCATTGACGTTCGCGCCGCTGATAATTCGGATACTGCCTTGATTGTTGTTGAGTTCAACTTTGCCGACCAAATTTTTAATGTCTTTAGTTACCTCAATGTAATTTATCGGCGTGTATTTGTAGGTAGCATTTTTAGCGTTGTCGGGTAACTCGTTATAGCCCGCAGATTTCGGATTTACCTTCATCGGAATGGAACTTTGTCCCGCGTAAGTGTTTGAGACTTTTATTTTCGGAATTTGATTTGCGTCCGCAATCTTTATGTTGCCGAAACTTGCGCCGCTCTTGGAGCTGTTCAAATCATTTATCGCCGCGTTGTTCGCAACTTCAATATCGTTATAAGTGACAGTTCCGCCCTTATCGGCTATCGTCAATTTGTTCGTGATGAGATATGCGCTTGAATTATTATCCACGTCGATTTTCGGGAGACCGCTTGCATCGAGTTTGCCGTTGCCGCTGAGATTATCCGTGCTGATGTTTATATTTCCGCCGCTGACTTCAATATCGGGCAGGACGAGCGTTTTTATTTGGATTGAATCCGTTGCGCCGTAAATAAATTCCTTTGTGCCGTCCGAACGTGTCGTATAACTGCCCATGCCGAGCTTAATCATTTCTTCTTCGAGCGCGGTTTTTTCCTGTTGAAGTCCGGTGTAGGCAGTCGCGTTGCCGCTGTATTCGCTCAAAAGCTTTTCAACTTCTTTATAGCGGTTAAGCAGATAATCATTGGCGTAATCGGTCGTGGCAGTCGAAATGCCGTTGTATATCTGCTGAGCAAAAACTTCCTCACTGCTCTTGCCTGTGAAGTCGGTATTTCTCTCGGTTATGGTAACGTCGCCGCTTGTCACGCTGTAGGATAATTTTTTGGCATTATTATCTGTCAAAATAAATCCGTCGGGCAAAGCTATTCCGCTGATTTTTATCGTAACGTCGGGATTATTTGCCGCTTTAAGTTCGCCGTCGACTTTGACTTTGTTATCGTGCTTGTAGTCCGAAGTCGTAAGATTTCCGTTGTCGGCAGTCGCAACTTTATAATCGGTGTTGCTTGACCATGTGCTGCCGTAGAAGGAGAATTCCTCGAAAACTTCATTGCCCGCATTGGAGATAATATTAACGTCGTGCGTCGCTTGACCGTATGCCCCGCCGTTGACATTGACAGTTGAATTGGTCTTGCCCTTGCGAATAACGTCAGCCGAACCGTCGCTTATCAACGTTTGAACTTGCGAAATTGCTTTGGCGAAAGAATGAACTTTGGAGCCTTCGCCGTCGGTATCTGCGCCCGCGTAAATATTTAAATCCTTTGCGCTCTTCAACGTGCCGTCAATCGTGACGTTTTGATTTCTGGTTAAATCGATAAGAGTTTCTGCGCGAACGTAGCCGCCCGTGCCCGATTTTGAAAAGCCTTTTGTCGTCGGGGCAAGTTCCAAATTATCATGAGCCGCGAAAGTGATTCCGCCGTCTTCGTAACTGCCGCCCTCGTTTTTAAGATTTGCGCCCTTACCGACAGAAATTTTTTCATCTGCCGTTATGTAGTTATGAGACTTAACCCAGCGCAAACTCGCCAATAAAGAGCCGCCGTCTGCGTAAACATCATTCTTTAAATCGTAATTGCTTGCCGCGTCATAAGTTTGCGTGCCGGTGGTCGTTATCGTCGCTTTGGTGCCGACATTTATATTGGCTGATTTATTGGTCGTCGCGCTTGAACGTTGATAATCCACATCGTCAACCACGCCGCCCATTCTGCCGAACAGCGTATAATCATAGTCGTCCGAATATTTATCGGTCGTGATATAGTTTTTGGAATTAACATTAACGGTTTTGGCGTTAATCTGCGCGGAGTCGGAAATAGTCGCGGTCGACGAACCTTTAATCACATTGTCGAGAGAGCCTTTGCCGCCCGTGAGAATCGCGCCGCGTGCACTGTAGCCCGATATATACGTGCCGTCATGCTGATTTGCCGAGAGCGTTAAATTGTTGGCGATATTCCATTTGCCGCTGAGCGTTGCTTTGGAAGTGTTATTAACGTCGTTATCTGCATGAGCCGCCGAGCCGAAGTCGCCGCCGATTGAACCGCCCGTACCTTTCGCCGCGACATAAGATTTATTT
>JAFZIQ010000062.1 GCA_017554285.1 Selenomonadaceae bacterium | reverse complement strand
TCCCTGCGCCAATGCAAATTCCACATCGTCCCAATCTTCCGCGCCGTCGCCGTTGAAATCTCCGAATTTATCTATCTCCAATTTGTAAGCAGTCTTATTGTCGGGAAAAAGATTAATTTCCTTGCCGGCAATCGGCGAATCTGCGTAGCTCGTGATAATTAATTTCTTAAGCTCGTAGTGATTGAACAGCATCATAAAATGGACAAAGAATTGACTTTCAATGTGGTCATCGCAGTTGCACAGAACCACTTTGCCCTTGAAAAAATCTTTGTAATGATGAACTTCATTTTCTATATCCTCAAGCTGAGTGTAAAATTTATCTTTCTTAGCCTTAGCCGCCGTGTTCAGATTTTTATTCTTCGCCATAATCATTCCTCCGATTTTTCGTTATGCTTACGGACGAAAAACTTTAACGGCGTCCCTTCAAAGCCGAAACTTTCGCGCAGACGGTTTTCTATAAAGCGCAGGTAGGAGAAATGTATCAATTCCGGCTCGTTCACGAAGATTATAAAGCGCGGCGGGCAAATATCCGCTTGCGTCACGAAAAATATCTTTGCCGACTTGCCCTTTTTGCTCGGCGGCGGATTCACTGCAACCGCATCGCGGATCAATTCATTTAAAACGCTCGTTTGAATCCGCATGTGTTGCTGTTCCGATACAAATTTAACCAGTTCCGTTACTCTGTCGACTCGCTGCCCCGTTAAAGCACTCGCATAAACGACAGGCGCATATTGCAAAAAGCCCAGACGTTCCCTCAAATTATCCGTGAATCGATTTGTCGAACGGTCATGCTTGTTCGGGTAAATATCCCATTTGTTCACGACGATAACGCAACCTTTGCCCGAATCATGCGCATAGCCCGCAATTTTTTTATCCTGTTCAGTCACTCCGACGGGTGCCTCAATCAACATAAGTACAACATCTGCGCGGTCAATCGCCCTGAGCGAACGAATTACGCTGTACCGCTCGACAGGCTCATCAATTTTTGATTTTTTCCTCATGCCGGCAGTGTCTATCAGCGTGAATTTTATTCCGTCCAAGAAAAAATGCGTGTCGATTGCGTCGCGAGTGGTTCCCGGTACGTCGCTGACTATTACGCGATCTTCTCCAAGCATTTTATTTACCAATGACGATTTCCCGACGTTCGGGCGTCCGATTACCGCAATTCTTATTTCGTCCTCGTCGCGAACTTCTTCCGTGTTTTCGGGAAAAGTTTTTATCACCGCGTCCAATAAATCGCCCAAATTAAGCGCGTTGCTCGCTGAAATGCTTATCGGCTCGCCCAAACCCAATTTGTAGAATTCATAAGCCTCTTGCTCCATGTTTACGCTGTCTATCTTGTTTACTGCTAAAATTATCGGCTTCGACGCCCCGCGCAGGAATTTCGCAACCTCATAATCCTCCGATGTCAAGCCCGCTCGACCGTCTACTACGAAAATTATTGAGTCAGCCTCTTCTATCGCGATTTTTGCTTGAATTTTTATCGCCGTCAGCATTTTATCCGCGCTTTTTATCTCTATCCCGCCCGTGTCTATCAATGTGAACTCTTTATCCAGCCACGTAGCGTCCATATATATCCTGTCTCGCGTCACGCCCGCCATATCGTCCACGATTGATAATTTTTTCTTGCCTATCTGATTGAAAAGTGTCGATTTCCCTACATTCGGGCGTCCGACTACTGCTACTATCGGTTTACTCATTTATTTTCCCCTCCAATATTTTTTTAAACTCAAATCCGTTATGAATCGGCATAATCTGCGCGGGCGCAAATATTTTTCGCATTTCGTCCAAGCTCACGTCGTCTAAAAAGATTTCTTCCCCCGATTTTAACGCCGTCGCAGGTATCAATATCAAATCGCGTTGCCCAAATTCTTTTAAGGCGTCGATTATGTCTTTTCCCGTCAAAAGTCCCGATACATTTACCTTTGAACCGAAAAATTTATTTTCCACGCCCAAAATCCTTACGTTCGGCGCGTCAACCAACTTTTTTAACACTTTGGCGAATGATGTACCGCTCACAACGTCGATTTTAGCTTTCAGCTTAGAGCTTTCAGCTTTCAGGGAATGAAATTCCTCAATGAAATTGCGCGTCATGCCGATTCCGTTTTCTATCTGCGGAAATTCGTCGTAATACTCGACGGGCGGCAATTCTTTTTCAGCCAACAAATAAAATTCGTCGCCCAAATATACAAAAGTCCGTCCTAAATCTGCGCGGGCTTTTTCTTGCCACTTTTCGACTTGCTCAATCACTTTTAACGCCGATTCCTTATCGAACTGCTCCAATTTAAATGAATCACGCCGATATTTCGTTACTCCGACAGGAACTATTGCCAAACTTAACGCATTCGGACGCTTTAATATCTCCGAAACAGTATAATCCAACTCCGCGCCGTCATTTAAGCCCTTGCAAAGTACAACTTGCGTGTGATATTCGATTCCCGCCTTGTCCAGCTCGTCAAGTTGCGTTTTTATATTCTTTCCAAGCGGCGTCCGCAATATTTTCGCTCGCAAATCCGGATTCATCGCGTGAATTGAGATAAACAGCGGCGATAAATGATATTTTTTTATCCGCCGAAAATCTTTTGCTGTTAAATTAGTCAGCGTAATAAAATTCCCGAATAAAAATGACAGCCGATAATCATCGTCCTTGATATTTAATGTTTTGCGCATGTTCGGAGCTATCATATCGACAAAACAGAATACACAATGATTTTTGCAGCGTCGAACGCCGTCAAATACCGCCGATTCAAATTCCGCGCCAAATTCTTCATCAATATCCTTTTCAAACTCAATAATCTCGCGTTCGCCGTCCGAATGTTCGATAAGCAATTCAATTTCCTCGTCCGCAAGCAAAAAACTTAGCTCGATAATGTCATAAGGAGCCTTGCCGTTGATTTTAAGTACTTTGTCACCAATTTTAAGCTCCAATTCCTCCGCGAGACTTCCCGATTCGATTTTGCTGATAATACCTTCCAAAAATTTTCCCCCTTTAGCTTTTGTAGTATTATAACACGAAAAAATAGGTTTGAAAAAGTTTTCACGGCTTTTTGTTGCATGAAGTGAAAAAAAGTAGTATACTGCGCGAATCAAAGGAGGAAAAAACTATGCAGAAATTTGAGAAGTGGCAAGGTTGCGGGAATGATTTCATAATAATTGACCGCGTTGGCAATGAGATTGAAAGTCCCGAAAAAATTCGTCAGTTGTGCGACAGACACTTTGGAATCGGCGCGGACGGAATTATTTACGTTCAAAATTCGACTAAAGCCGCCACTCGCATGAGAATTTTTAATGCGGACGGCTCCGAACCCGAAATGTGCGGCAATGGCATCCGTTGTTTCGCTCGTTATCTGTTGAGCGGCGATAAATTCTTTTCCGACGACGATTTAACCGTTGAAACGGGCGCGGGCGTGCTTACTGTCAGCATGAAATACGATTTAATTACCGTTGACATGGGCGAACCGATTTTCAGCGCGGATTTGATACCCGTAGACGGTTTCGGAAGTCAAAAATTGGTCGGCGAGCCGATTAAAGTCGACGGCGTGACCTATAAAATGACTTGCGTATCGATGGGCAACCCGCATTGCGTTATTTTTGTCGACGACATTGATAAAATCGATTTGGAACACATCGGGAGCAAATTTGAGACGCATGAATACTTCCCTCGCAAAACTAATACCGAATTTGTGCAAGTCGTCGGTGAAAATAAGTTGCGTATGCGCGTTTGGGAGCGCGGAAGTGGAATTACGCTCGCTTGCGGCACCGGAGCTTGTGCAACGGCGGTTGCGGCGAATTTGAACGGCAAAGCGGACAGAAAATCAACCGTTATCCTCGACGGCGGCGAACTTCAGATAGAATGGAGCAAAAATAATCATGTATTCATGACGGGCGCGGCTGAAAGAGTATTTGTCGGTGAATTTTAATGCAAAAAGGTCTATTGATAGTCATTTCGGGGGCCAGCGGCACGGGCAAGGGCACAGTTTGTAAGAAATTATTGGCTGACTTGCCCGAAGTCGCTTATTCTATCTCCGCGACAACCAGAAATCCTCGTTCGGGTGAAGTCGACGGCAGAGAATACTACTTTTTAAACGTTTCGGAGTTCAAAACTTGGATTTCGGAAGGAAAATTCCTCGAATACGCCGAAGTCTACGGGAATTTTTACGGAACGCCTTTAAATAAGATTGAAGAACGTTTAAATCGCGGCGAAGATATACTTTTGGAAATAGATGTTCAAGGCGCACTCAATGTTAAGCGCAAATGTCCCGAAGGAGTATATATTTTCCTGCTTCCGCCCAGTCTTGAGGAACTTAAAAGCCGAATCGAAGGGCGCGGAACCGAAAATCCCGAAAGTTTATCGCGCAGATTGAAAAATGCCGTCGCGGAAATAAAAATCGGTCTGCAATATGATTATGTCGTCGTTAATGACACGATTGATAATGCCGTCGCACAAATAAAGGCGATTTTGACTGCTGAACGCTGTAAAGTCGCTCGCAATGCCGATAAATTTGAGTTTGAAGGAGGATTTTAAATTGAAATTAAAAGAAGACGTACTGAGCATGGTAAATCCGTCTACAGATTCAATGCTCAAGCAAACTCACAGCCGTTACGCCCTTGTCGTCCTTGCAAGTAAAAGAGCGCGTGAATTATTGAACGGTGCGCCTTGTCACGTCGAAAATCGCGCCAATAAGTACGTAACGAACGCTATGGAAGAAATTAACGAGGGAAAAGTTACTTATCGTATAAAGGACTAGCTTTTAGCTGTCAGCTTTAAGCTTTAAGCTTTAAGGATAGCTGTCTGAAAGCTCAAAGCTCTAAGCTAAAAGCTAAAGGAGAAAAAATGGCAGATAAAAATATTTTAATCGGCGTAACGGGCGGAATTGCGGCTTATAAAGTCGTCGAAGTCGCCAGTCGCCTCAAAAAATCGGGCGCGAATGTAAAAGTTATCATGACTAAGCACGCTACCGAGTTCATAACGCCGAAAACCTTTCAAGAAATTACAAATAATGCCGTGTCAGTCGATTTGTTCGCTGATGCGGCAAATTTTAATGTTGCGCATATTTCTTTAGCCGATTTCGCCGATTTAATACTTATCGCGCCCGCTACCGCGAATTTTTTGGCTAAAATGGCGCACGGAATAGCCGACGATTTACTAACCACGACTATTTTGGCTTTCGATAAAAAAATTTTGCTCGCGCCGTCTATGAATACCAAAATGTTCGAGAATCCCGCTACCCAAGCGAATTTAAACATTTTAAAAGCTCGCGGAGTGCAAATTTTGGAGCCGGCGTCGGGAAATTTAGCTTGCGGAACCGTCGGCAAAGGTCGCTTGCCCGAACCCGCCGAAATCTGCGAGGAAATCGAGAAAATATTTGCTCCAAAAGTTTTAAGCGGTAAAAAAATCCTCGTAACCGCCGGCGGCACCGTTGAGGCGATAGATCCTGTTCGATATATCGGAAATCGTTCAAGCGGGCGTATGGGATACGAAATTGCCAAATCTGCAGTAAAAAACGGCGCGGAAGTAACTTTAATCTCCGGTAAAGCCGAAATTGAGCCTCCCAACGGTTTAAAGCACTTTGTAAAAGTCGAATCGGCTTTGGAAATGCGCAATGAAGTTCTAAAAGAGTTTGAAACCGCCGACGCAGTGATAATGTCCGCCGCCGTCGCCGATTACCGCGTTAAAACTCCCGCCGCGCAGAAAATTAAAAAATCCTCCGATAACTTAACTCTTGAACTCGTAAAAAACCCCGATATACTCCGAGAGCTTGGAACTTTGAAAAAAAATCAAGTCTTGGTCGGCTTCGCGGCTGAAACTCAAAATGTTTTGGACTACGCCAATAAAAAACTCGTCGAAAAGAATTTAAATTTCATTGTCGCTAACGATGTGACGCTTGAGGGCGCGGGATTCGGCGTTTCAACCAATATTGCGTCGATTATTTGGCGCGACGGCTCTGTTGAAAACTTTTCAAAGATGAGTAAGGCTGAACTCGCCGAAAAAATTGTTCAAAGGCTTTCCAAAGCACTTAATCAGTAAAATTTCAGAAAGATATGCTAGTCTTGCGTAAACTTTGTAGGAGGTGAAGTTTATGCTTGACAAAGCGATAAAATTTTTCATAACTCTGACGTGCGCGATAGCCGGTGGAGCGGCATTGCGGCAGGCGACTCCCTTTTTAATCTCGTATATCAATCTGGAATTCTTCCAAATCGAGACGGGAATCTTTGAATTAACGTTGGCGAGCCTCGTTTGCATACTGTTGGGCGCATTTGTCGGAGGATTAATCGGATTCTTCGTTTCGCCGTATTTAATCGGGAAATTGAGGAGTTTTACGTCGTTTGTCGAGAAACAACTCAGTAAAATGCCAATCAATGACGTTATCGCGGGCGCAATCGGGTTGGCAATAGGACTTATACTTGCGAATTTATTAGGAAGTGCATTTGCGCGAATTCCAATCGTCGGGAATTATATTCCAATCATTTTCAGCCTTGTTTTGGGCTATTTGGGCATTAAACTAACGATTAAAAAGCGAAAAGAACTTGCAGGCAGCTTTGATTTCATTCCGCGAGTAATAAAAGATATTCTGCGCAGTCGCGAGACTGAAAAAACGCCAAAAGAATCAAAAGAGCCTGAAAAAGTCGTTGAAGAGCCTGTTCAAGAGGAAAATCCGCCCTCCGAACAAGCAAAAGTCAGTTTGGTCAAGGTTACCGAGCAAAACGATAAGAATTATAAGCTTTTGGATACCAAC
Organism: Selenomonadaceae bacterium; assembly: GCA_017554285.1. Classification (GTDB taxonomy): domain Bacteria; phylum Bacillota; class Negativicutes; order Selenomonadales; family Selenomonadaceae; genus Quinella. Next base: position 6,118 of record JAFZIQ010000062.1, on the reverse strand, counting down.
GTCATAATTGACGGGCGAATTGCCGATATTTGCAAAACCGGCTTCCTTGAGGGCACACTTTTAATCCCAGTGTTCGTTTTGGAGGAATTACAGTACATTGCGGACTCATCGGACACTTTACGGCGTGTTCGCGGGCGTCGCGGGCTTGATGTACTCCAAAAAATCCGCGAAGACGAATCTAATATGGAAGTCGAAGTTATGAACGTCGATTTTGAAGATATTCAAGGCGTCGATTCAAAATTAGTGCGGCTCGCTCAAAAAGTCGGCGGAAAAATCATCACCAACGACTTTAACCTTAATAAAGTCGCTCAACTACGCGGCGTCGAAGTCCTTAATATCAATGAACTCTCTAATGCCGTTAAACCCGTCGTGATTCCCGGCGAAACTATGAAAGTTCAAGTCGTTAAGGACGGCAAGGAACCCGGTCAAGGCGTCGCCTATCTCGACGACGGCACCATGATTGTTATCGAAAACGGTCACAGATACCTCAGCAGGACGATTTCGGTTGAAGTTACTAGCGCATTGCAAACTTCCGCCGGCAGAATGATTTTCGCTAAACCGCGCTGATGTAAAAATTATACGTGTGTGGAATTTTAACTTTGAATCTCCAAATTACCCCCAAAATCACGGGGGTTTTTTTTTTATGCCCTAAAAAGCCGCGTCAATACGCCATTTCTTCAACTTATGAATTATACATATGTAGAATTTTATTTTGGAGCTATCTCAACGCCTTTCAAATCTAAAAATTCCTCTCAAAAATCTTTCCGTGACCATTTTTTTCTGCTAAAATCTCTTCAGGAGGTGTACTCATGAAAAATTCCGTGTTTGAAGTTCTTAAAGCCGCTTCTCAACGTCTTGCAGACGCTCATATCGATAATCCGCGACTCGACGCTGAAATTTTACTCGCTCACGTACTTAATTGCCGCAGATTATCTCTCTACGTCGATTCTGATAAAAAATTGCCGCTCGATACTGTCTTCCGCTTCAATCAACTAATAAATCAGCGTCTCAAAGGCGTCCCAGTCGCTTATCTCATCAATTCAAAAGATTTTATGGGCTTATCGTTCGCTGTTAATCAAAATGTCCTTATCCCGCGCCCTGAAACTGAAATTTTAACCGAATTTGTCGGAGAATACCTGCGCGGACTCGGCGGCGATGTAACTTTTGCCGATTTGGGCACCGGTAGCGGCGCAATCGCAATTTCAATCCTAAAATTCGTCAAATCTGCGCGGGCATCAGCTGTAGATTTATCTTCGGAGGCTTTGAAAGTTGCAAAATTCAATGCAACTAAGTTTCACGTCGAAGATAGATTAGAATTATTGCAAGGAGACTTATTCGAGCCGCTTCAAGGTAAAATTTTCAATGCGATAGTATCAAATCCGCCTTACATACCGACCGGCGAGCTTGAAACGTTGCAATCGGAAGTAAAAAAGGAACCGCGATTAGCTTTGGACGGCGGAGAGGACGGATTATCATTTTATCGGCGAATAATTTCATCAGCACCGAGATTTTTAGTAGACGGCGGACTTTTGGCAGTTGAAATCGGGATAAATCAAGCGTCGGAAGTCAAAATCCTATTCGAGGCGTCAAATTTTATTGACGTGGAAATTTATAACGACTTAGCAGGCATTGAGCGCGTAGTTGTAGGACGTATTGATTGACTGCATAAAAATTTTTTGCTAAACTTGTAACGAAATCAGATTCGCGACGTATAAGAGGCAGAAAACAAATTGGAGGTTGATAAAAATGGCAACACGTGAGGAAAATCTTAAGAAAATCAATTACGAACTTGAAAAATTAAGCGACGAGGAACTCGATATGGTTACAGGCGGCTCTTTGGGTGAAATTTTAGCAAAAGGCATTCAAGATGCGGTTACAGGACTCTGTGGCGGATTAGCTGAATTGTTCCGTGAATTTCTTACGAATCCTAAATACGCGCCGCAATTAGAGAAAATGATTAATGAACATCCGGAATTAGCTGAAAAAATTCATAAAATGCAAGATGCCTTAAAATCAAAAGAAAAATAAATAGAAACCTGACACATTCGATTAAAAACGCGGCGGACGGTCGCAATCAATATAAAACTTTAAAGGAGAGCTGTAAAAATGGCAACACGCGATGAAAATCTTAAGAAAATCAATGCGGAACTCGAAAAGATGAGCGACGAAGAACTCGAACAGGTCGCAGGCGGATTTAAACCTCTTATGCCTCGTAAGGCTATCGACGGAGGCAATATTAACATTGATCAAGCATCTTTGTTGCCAAAACCGGATGATGAACTTTGATACCAACCCTTGATAAAGGAGAATGATAAAAATGGCGGACGAAAAGAAATACGCGGACGAAATCATTAGCGATGAGCAACTTGATAACGTTGTCGGTGGAACTTGTGCTGAAACGTATAGCGACGCAGATAATTTCGAGGCATTGGGTATAAAAGTTTATCCCAGAGAACCCGGAATACCGATAAGTGATTTACATACGTGGACGATGATGAATTTAGGCGATGCGTTTGATAGATTCGGTGTAAGAGTTGAAGGTTGTAACGATGACAAAACACCGAATAAATATTTTATCAAAAGCGTTAATGTAACTCGCGAAGAAGTCTGGGAATATATCAAATCGAAAATTTAAGGTAAAAAACTCGTCTCGATAATAATAAAAAGCCTTTCGGAGCACGGTCGGAGGCATTTATAAGAAAGCAGGTTGATAAAAATGGCGGACGAAAAGAAAATCGCGGACGAAATGATGAGTGACGACGAACTCGACAACGTTGCTGGCGGCACAGTACGTGAATCATGGGAAATATTCCAGCTGCTTAAACAAAAAACAAACGTGAGCATGGGATTATACGATCTGCCGGATTACTTGAAAAAAAATTACGGAATAGACGCCGAAATAGATGGCTATCCGGACTTTGATGAAGGCAGACCAAATGTTTACAGTTTAAATGGTGAGCCGCTTACTCATCGGCAAGTTCTCAACATAATCAAAGCAACATAATCGATATACATGTCCTTAAACTTAAAGGTGACCAATGAATTATTTACTTAACAAAGGTCTTTAAAAGGTTACAGCAAATAAAAATCCCTTCGGCGCACAGTCGGAGGTTTTTTATGATATAATCGCAAAATCGGCGAAGTCTTACTTGACCGAGCATAAAAAATCGACTAAAATTTAACTGAGGTGATTGTTATGATGAATTTAAAAGTTTTTTTGCGAGTTTTAGCAGTTATTATAGTCATAGCGGCTGTTTTTCTATTAAGCATAATCGATTTTAGAGAGCCTTTCGACGATTTAAAAGAAATCAACTATCAAATAGAAGAAAATCCTAATGACTACGAATCTTACAAAAAACGCGGCGATTATTATTGGTATTTAGGACAATACGGGCTGGTTATTCAAGATTATAACAAGGCAATCGAACTAAATCCGAATTATGCAGAGGCTTACGATAGTCGAGGCAAGGCTTATAAACATTTAGGGCAATACGATCAAGCAATTCAAGACTTTAACAAGGCAATCGAGCTTAATCCGAATTGTGACTCTGCATATAGCAATCGCGGCAATATTTATTATGAATTAGGGCAAAAAGAGCGTGCAATTCAAGATTATAACAAGGCAATCGAGCTTAATCCGAATAATTATGAAGCTCATAAGAATCTCGGCGATTATTACTATGAATTAGGACAATACGATCGAGCAATTCAATATTACAACAAGATAATAGAGCTTAATCCTAATGATTCAGAGGCGTACAATAATCGCGGCAAGTCTTATCAAGAACTTGGCGATATAAAATCAGCAAATGAAGACTTTGAAAGAGCAAAATATTTTGGATCTGAAGATTGACAACGATTATGGTCGGAGGATTTTTCGTTTGACGGCTGAAAATTTTTCTGCTAAAGTATTTTCGAGGTGATAAAAATGGCAAAAATGGCAAACATAGCGATTGACAGTGAAGATTTGAAAGAATTTAATGAACGAAGCGGAATAAACATGACAGAATGCATAAATATATTGATGAACAGTGTAAAGTATGGCGGGAAATTGGAATTCGACCCGTTTTGGAGCGATGCGAATATGAAACATCTGCAAAAATCAATCCGTGAGTTTGACGAAAGCAAATGCGTAACTTTCACAGAAGAAGAATGGGAGAAATTCGTCAATGCACAAGAAATTTAGTGAGCGCGGATTTGCAGATTACATTTATTGGCAAATGCAGGACAAAAAGACGTTGAGACGGATAAATAATCTGCTGAATGACATCGAGCGCAACGGATACAACTGCATAGGCAAGCCGGAACCATTAAAAGGCGACAAATCGGGCTGGTGGAGCGTCCGAATCGACGAAAAAAATCGTTTGGTATTCAGAATATCAGATGACACGCTGGAAATATCTCAATGCAGAAGTCATTACGACGATAAGTAAAATAAAATCCCTTCGGCGGTTGTCGGAGGGTTTTTTGTGTTATAATGAGTTGCAAAGGAGGATTTGGAATTGCAGACAGAAATATTGCAGCCGACTGAAGAAAATTTGATACGAGCGGCAGAAATGATAAAGCGCGGCGAACTGGTAGCGTTTCCGACGGAAACAGTATACGGATTAGGGGCAGATGGGCTAAACGTCGAAGCTTGCAGGAAAATATTCGAGGCAAAGGGCAGACCGAGTGATAAACCGCTAAGTTTGCACGTGTCGAGCCTAGAAATGGTTGAACGAGTGGCGCAAGTCTCCGCGCAGGCAGAAAAATTATTTGAAAGGTTTTGTCCCGGAGCCTTGACGATAATATTGCCAAAGAATAAAATTGTGCCCGACTTCGTGACGAGCGGGCGAGCTAGTGTCGGGATAAGAATTCCGGCAAATGAAGTAGCCCTTTCGCTGATAAGGCTGACAGGAACGCCGATAGCGGCACCGAGCGCGAATTTATCGAACTTACCGCCACCAAAGACTGCGCGGGAGGTTTTAGAAAATTTGTCGGGGCGCGTGGAGATAATTTTAGACGGCGGGCAATGCGAATTCGGGATTTCGTCAACGATAATCGATTTAACGACAACGGAGCCGCAAATCTTACGTCACGGAGCGATTTCGGCAGAAAAAATAATGGAGGTATTAAAATGAATTTGAATGAGGGCATGAAGAAGGACGCAGAACTGTTTGCGGCAGTAGAAAATGAATTGAATCGTCAGCGCAACAAATTGGAGTTAATCGCGTCGGAAAATATTGTCAGCAAGGCGGTAATGGAGGCGCAAGGCTCGGTTTTGACGAACAAATACGCGGAAGGTTATCCTGGCAAAAGATATTACGGCGGTTGCGAATTCGTAGACGTGGCGGAGCAGTTGGCTATAGACCGTGCAAAGAAGCTTTTTAACTGCGCATATGCAAATGTTCAGCCGCATTCGGGCGCACAGGCTAATACAGCAGTATATTTTGCGCTTGCGAAGCCCGGCGATACGATAATGGGCATGAATTTAACGGACGGCGGTCATTTGACGCACGGATCGCCAGTAAATTTGAGCGGGAAGTATTTTAATATCGTTCCATACGGAGTAAGTCGCGAAACAGAGACAATAGACTATGATGAACTGGAAAAAACGGCGTTTGAGTGCAAACCGCGCATAATAGTAGCTGGCGCGTCGGCATATTCGCGGATAATAGACTTTGAACGGCTTGCAGACACGGCAAAAAAGGTCGGAGCGTATTTAATGGTTGACATGGCGCACATAGCGGGCTTAGTCGCGGCGGGATTGCACCCCAGTCCGTTGCCATATGCCGACGTAGTGACTTCTACGACGCATAAAACGCTTAGAGGACCTCGCGGCGGCTTGATTCTGTGCAACGATGCGGAATTCGGCAAGCAATTCAACAAGGCGATTTTCCCTGGCACTCAAGGCGGACCTTTAATGCATGTCATAGCAGCTAAGGCTGTGGCGTTTGGCGAGGCATTACAACCAGAATTCAAGGAATATGCCGCGCAGATTATCAAAAACGCTAAGATATTGGCTGAAACGTTGACAGCGGACGGATTTAGGATAGTAAGTGGCGGCACGGACAATCATTTAATGCTTGTTGACTTGACGAGCAAGAATATAACGGGCAAAGAGGCGCAAAACGTGCTA
>JAFZIQ010000061.1 GCA_017554285.1 Selenomonadaceae bacterium | reverse complement strand
TATACTATTCTGTTTACTACGATGAAAAAGAAGGTTGGACAGAGGAAGTCTCCTATCCTACGTGGGCAGGTGTCACCAATAAGCGAAAACCCATTTATGGTATGAAAATTCGACTTGACGAAGCAGGCACAAAGGAATTTGATATTCTCTACCGTATGCATAAATTCGACAGAACATGGACGGACTGGGCTAAAAATGGCGAAGAACTTCTCTCGCAAGGCGTCAAACTCAACGCTGTTCAAATAAAATTGGAACCTAAAAAATAAAATGGAGATGATTCAATGCTGGAAGACAGAAAAGTAGAGTTGACTGCTCTGCGCGACAAGCTGAACGAAATGGGGAATTCACTTTGACATAGCCCGAAAGGAAGAGAAAATCGCCGAGCTTGAATATAAGATGGGCGAACCGACTTTTTGGGATAATCCCGATACCGCGCAGAAAATTACACAGGAATTAAACGACGTTAAATCGGGCATTGAGACTTACAAAAATCTTTTGTCGAAATTCGACGACGCGCAGATTCTTTTGGAGCTTGCATTGGAGGAACAAGACGATTCGCAGGAGTCGGATATTGCGGCTGAAATTTCTGCGATACAGGGCGGTTTGGAAAATCTTCGTCTTGAAATTATGTTGAGCGAGCCTTACGACGGCAACAACGCGATTTTAACTTTACACGCGGGCGCGGGCGGCACCGAAGCGCAAGATTGGACGCAAATGCTTTTAAGAATGTATGTGCGTTGGGCAGAACGTCACGGATTCTCGGTAGAGACGGTTGATTTATTACCGGGTGACGAGGCGGGCATTAAATCTGTGTCGTTATTTATCAAGGGACATAATGCTTACGGCTACTTGAAATCGGAAAAAGGCATTCACAGACTGGTCAGGATTTCGCCGTTCGATTCAAATGCGCGGCGTCATACGTCGTTCAGTGCTTGCGACATAATGCCCGAAATCGATGACGCGGTTGAAGTCGATATAAATATGGCGGACGTTCGAGTCGATACTTACAGGGCGAGCGGCGCGGGCGGTCAGCATATTAATAAAACGTCGTCAGCCGTCCGCATGACTCATATTCCGACGGGAATTGTTGTGCAATGTCAAAATGAGCGTTCGCAAATTCAAAACCGCGAGCGTTGCTTGAAAATGCTCCGTGCCAAACTTTTCGAGCTTGAACTTGAGAAAAAAGAGGCGGAGATAGCCGGACTTGAAGGCGACTTGAAAAAAATCGAGTGGGGCAGTCAAATTCGCTCCTATGTTTTTCAGCCGTATAAATTGGTTAAGGACTTGCGCACGGGCGAGGAAACGGGCAATGTTCAAGCGGTTATGGACGGCGAAATTGATTCGTTTATTCGCGCCTACCTTGCCGCAAAAGCCAACGTTAAAATTTAAGCTTTAAGGTGCAAGCTTTAAGCTTTAAGGAAAAATCTAAACCCTCAAAGCTTAAAGCTCAAAGCTCAAAGCTAAAAGCTCAAAGCTCAAAGCTCAAAGCTAAAACGAGGTACTGATATGAAAAAATTTTTAGCCTTTATAGTCGTCCTGCTGATGGCCGCCGGCGCATTTATTCAATTTGCCGTGCCGAAAGCTTTGACGAACTACCTTAAGAATAAAGTCGTCGAGATGACTTCCGCGCAGGAAGTTACATTAACGCTTGATTCTCTGCCGAGTGCGAAAATCGCTTTTGGTTATATCGACAGTCTTCATTGCACGGCTGACGACGCGACAATCGGCGAACTCAATTTGAAGAAAGTGCAACTCGACGGCTCGACGATTCATATTGACGTTAAAGAATTGCTCTTGCCGACCGACGGTTTAAGTCGCGATGAACGTACCGAGCGCGTCTTGAAACACGCAAGCCGTTTGGAACTCAGCGGCGTCATAACCGAAGACGCTTTGAAAAATTTCCTTATACAAAAAATCGGCGACCAACTGAGGAGTCCGCAAGTTTCCATGACGCCCGAAGGAATTTCTGTGGAAGGCAAAGTTAAGATTCTCGGACGCGAAGCAGACGTTCAAATCGGCGGGCAAATTATCGCTCGCGACGGCGACCTTTATTTTCAAATGAATCACATTAACCTTGAGAATGCCATTTTGCGCCGCGTCAATCTGGATAAATTTTTGGGCGATTTCAACATAACCGAGCGCGTGAAACTGCCGTTTGATATGCAATTCAGAACGGTTGAAATGCATCAAGGCGAGGCATTTGTCACGGCAACGAAAAGCAATTAGGAGTTAGGAATTAGGAACCGTAATGAAAAGATTTCTTTACAACAGGACGCTTTTGATAATAATCGGCATCGGACTTTTTGCCTCATTGATTATCGCGGGGCAGAGATATTTTGTTGAATCGGAGAATATGCAAGTAGATTTGGCGGTTGATTATCAAAGTATCGTCGACCTTGCCGAGCGCGAAGGTTTGGAGTTTGACGACGTTTTGAAAATGACAAAAGAGGCGGGAATAACTTCGCTGGCGATTTACGATTCGACGTTGGAGAAATTGGCTCGCGCAGGGAAAATTTTTACGATAGCTGGCAGTGATATTTTGGCGAATTATCAAACCGGCACTTTGACGAATGAACTTTGGCGGCAGACGATTGAATTCGACCTTATCGCGCCGAACAGGGTTTATGTTATCGGCGGCGACCTTGACAGCTATTACGACACTAAAGAGGCTTTATATCAGCGGCTGGGCGAAGATCGCGTTAAAATTTTTTCGGTCGGCGGAATTGAGGTTATTGAAGTCAAAGCGCAATTCGGCGAGCTTATGAAAATGCCGCTCGGTCTGCCGCGTGATGAAATGAATAAAGCACGCGCCGCAGGATTTATGATTCTTGCCCGTCCGATGAATTTTAGAAAATGCACGGGAGAAAACGTTCAATTTTTCTTTGACAGGATAGAACATTATCCGATTTCCGAAATTGTCTTTGACGGTCCCGAAGTTATAGGCGCGTCGAATTTTCTTGACTTGACGGCGGAGAATATGATTCGGCGCAAAATTACTTTTGGCGTGATTGAACATTTTACGCAGTTGCAATTTTATCCGCAGTTGGGCATGGAATATCTGGCTGAAAAAATCGGCAAGGATAAAGTGGCTCGGCTTTACGCGATACCTAAGGACGAACAACCCAAGCTTTTAATGCCGGCGGCGGTTAATCGTTGGTCGACGACGGACAGGGAACGCAATATCCGAATTAATCTGTTGCGTATTTATGAAAAGACCGAACATGAAATGACTTTACTCGAAACGAACATGAAATATTTCCGCGAAGTTCATGACGTTTTGGCAAAAGACGGTTTCACATTCGGCAAGGCGAGCACGTTTGAAAATTATTATCCGAATGTAATTTTGCGTGCCCTCGTGATAATCGGCGTAACGGCGGCGGGCGTTTTATATTTATCGTTAATCTCGCGCAGACTCAATCGCAACAGAAAATTACAGTTGCAGTTGTTTGCAATTTTGGCTGTACTTGCGACGGTGCCGATTTTGATGGACGCGGGCGGCAAAGTCAGAATTTTGGCGGCATTTTTCAGCGCGAATTTATTCCCTGCATTGGCGATAATTTGGCAACTCGATTTGCTCCGCGTGATTCAATACAGAGTCCGAATACAAAATCGGTCAATGCGACTCAAGGATAATTTATCTACGTTTCAAGTTATCTGGATTTCGGGATTTGCGCTGTTGATTACGGGAATAATGTCGATGACGGGCGCGGCGTATTTATCGGGCGCGTTATCGGACGTGTCGTATTTCTTGGAGTTTGAAATTTTTCGCGGCATAAAATTAACGTTTATCTTGCCGCTGATTTTGGTAGCCGTCGCATTTCTTCAGAGGTTTAACGTCGTTGACGAACTCAGAAAAAATGTCCCTGCGATTCAGCAAATAAAAGAACTCCTTGATAAATCAATCAGCGTGAAAGTTTTTCTTGCGTTAATGATAGTTATCGGAGCGTTCGTAGTTTTGATTGCGAGGAGCGGGCATACGTCGGGAATGCCGGTTTCGGGTTTGGAAATAAAAATCCGCGCATTGCTCGAACAAATATTTTATGCCCGACCGCGCTCGAAGGAAATCTTTTTCGGACACCCCGCATTTATGTTGGCGTTTGCCGCCTTCCTTAAAAAGTTCCCCAAGATGATTTGTTTCGTTTTGATAATGGCGGCGACAATCGGACAGAGTTCAATGGTTGAAACATTTGCTCATATGCGGACGCCGATTTTTATGTCTTTAATGCGCGGAATCGACGGCTTAATACCCGGCGCGATTATCGGCGCGGTATTGATAGTTTGTTTGCAAATCTTTTCTCGCCAAATTAAAAAGGAGTGATTCTGTGATTCATGTTTGTTTCGGGCTTCACGATAAAACAGGAAGATATTCCAAGTTCACGGGTACGGCGATGCTCTCACTCTTCGACAACACGACTTCGGAAGTTACAGTTCATATTCTTCACGATAATACGTTGACGCAGGACAATCGCGATAAATTTATTTATCTCGCAGGTCGCTACGGTCAACTCGTAAAATTTTATAACGTTGAGCAACTTTGCGCAGATAAAATTTCCGAAATGGTTAATCTGGTTCCTGCCGTCAAAACTGCGCGGGTTAGTGTCGGAGCCTTTTATCGTATTCTGATTCCGCAACTTCTTCCTGACGATATTGGCAAATGCATTTATCTTGATTCGGATATTATTGTGAACCTTGATATAACCGAATTATGGCATACTGAATTAAACAATAAACCTTTGGGAGCTGTTCCGGAAGACAAAGCGTCTTCTGTCGTTTTTAAAACTTATGGCTACAATAAATATCTGATATATGCCGGCTTTGTCGACTATACCGATTATTTCAATTCCGGTGTGCTTGTAATGAATCTGAATTACTTACGCGAAGCAGAAGAATTAATAATGAGCGGTGTCAAATGGCGCGGAGAGCACACCCAATGTAATGCCTTCGATCAAGATATTTGGAATTATCTTTTCTCAAAAAATTATCTTAAGCTTTCTGGGAAATTTGACTCATTTCTTACCAGTGAAAGACTTAAGAACGATGTAAAAAATAAGACCAGAAAGGTAATTTATCATTACGCAGGATTTGAAACAGGTTCTTTTGGACTGGATTTAAATGATGTTTTTAATCGGCTGTGGCTGGGCTACTTCATTAAGACGCCGTTTTTCAATGAAGAAACAATCGGGCGGCTTTATGCAGGTGTTCAAAATCTGCACGTCGAGCTGAAGCAATCGATGATAAATATCTCGGCAATAATGAGCGGCAAAACGCGAGCTTTCTTTGTTACCGCCGATAATGTAGACGTAATCAAAAAAATTTTTTTGGTTCGAGGTAATGAAGATATAATTCTCGCCGAGTCAGAAAAGTCTTTGAAAAAATTAATCGACGCCATGAAGAAAGCTAAAAACAAGAAAGTTTTCTTCATAATTTTTCCGAACTTTCCGTTTAAAATTTTGACTGATGAAAATTTTGTTCCGGGTAAAGATTTTGTGAACGGGTTGGAATTTCTATCGGAGGCGCAAGGTGTACCGCTGAATTCTTATTCAATCATTCAAGCAATGTGAAAAAAATTAATCCCCCGCGCAGAGTCGCAGGGGATTTTTTATCGAAAAATTTTTCTGAAATTTTAGGCAGGAAAAAGCGGCACGGCGTAGAAATGCTTGTTTAAAGAAGCCTTGCTTCGGAAATGTTGGAGTATGTATTTCGTTCAGGGGGGATCATTCTATGAGAAAGACAGAGTGCTTGGCAATGATATTGGCCGGCGGGCAGGGCAGCCGCCTCAAGGCCTTAACGAAAACCGTTGCGAAGCCGGCAGTACCGTTCGGCGGAAAGTATCGCATTATCGACTTCCCGCTTTCTAATTGCGCAAATTCGGGCATCGAAAAAGTTGGCGTGCTCACTCAGTATAAGCCGCTCGAACTTCATAACTATCTCGGCAGCGGTAGCTCGTGGGATCTCGACCGCACGGGCGGCGGCGTTTTCATTCTTCCTCCTTACGCTCGCGAAAAAGGTGCAGATTGGTATCGCGGCACGGCGGACGCCATTTATCAGAATCTTAACTTCATCGACCTCACTGACCCCGATTATGTTTTGATTCTCTCCGGCGACCACATCTACACAATGGATTATTCGTGGATGCTCAAGGCTCACAAGATGAATAATGCTGATATTACCATCGGCGTCTTTGAAGTTCCTTGGGAAGAAGCTCCGCGTTTCGGTATCATGGTCACCGATAAAGAAACCGGTCGCATTACCGAATTCCAAGAAAAACCGAAAGAACCCAAATCCAATCTCGCCTCTATGGGCATTTACATTTTCTCGAAACCCTTCCTTAAAAAGTATCTCGAAGAAGACGGCGTGAAAGAAGATTCTACGCACGACTTCGGTAACGACCTTATTCCGAAAATGCTCGCGGATAATGCTCGCATGTTCTCCTACGCTTTTGAAGGTTACTGGAAAGACGTCGGGACAATCGAAAGTCTCTGGCAGGCAAATATGGATCTGCTCCAAGATCAACCGCCCTTCGACCTCAAAGGAGATCAAAAAATCTTCTCGTCCAATCCGTCACTCCCGCCCCATTTCGTAGGACCGTATGCCTCAGTCAAACAGTCCATGATTAACGAAGGCGCGAAAATTGAAGGCGAAATCGACAAATGCGTTATCTTCCAAGGCGTTCGTGTCGGCAAAGCCGCGAAAGTTACCAATTCGGTTATTCTTCCGTCGGCTGTCATCGAAGAAGGCGCAGTCGTTAATTATGCGATTATCGCTCAAGACGCCGTTATCAAAGCGGGCGCGAAAGTCGAAGGCAAAGAGGGCGAGATTCTCGTCGTTCCCGAAGGTGCCGTCGTCAACGCTAATTAAAGGATTTAGGATTCGGGATTTAGGGATAAGGGTACAAAATCCTGACACCCGACCCCTATTCCCTGACAGCTAAAATCGGAGGTGCTCTGAATTGAAACAAGTAGTGGGGATCATAAATCTTCAGGAAGGCAACAGTCTGATTAGAGAATTGGCGGCAACTCGTGCGGTTGAGGCTCTGCCGTTCGCGGGACGTTATCGCCTCGTTGACTTTGCAATTTCCAATATGGTTAATTCGGGAATTAGTGCTGTAGGTCTCCTTCTTCCCGATTTCTCTCGCGCAGTGCTCGATCATATTCGTTCCGGTAAAGATTGGGATTTGGCTCGTCGTCGTGACGGCTTGACATATTTGCCCGCCGCTCTTCCCGATAACGATTCGCGCAAAGGCGATTTGAAAGACATTTACGCCAACCTCGACTTCGCAGAACTCAGCGGCAAACAATACGTCCTTTTGACAAATGCCAGCTACATTTACAATATCGACTTCCAAGACGTTTTGGAATTCCATAAAAAGAGTACTGCGGATATTACTATGGTTTATACCAAAGCTCAGACAGACCGTCAGGGCAAAAGCGTCGTTATCGAAACCAGCACTAACGGCATTGTCACCGACCTCGCCGAAGTTCCGGCAATCAAAGAGGGACAAAAAGACGTTATGGG
>JAFZIQ010000060.1 GCA_017554285.1 Selenomonadaceae bacterium | reverse complement strand
TCCAGACGGAAAAATCTGGACGGACAGTTTTCGCGGCAGAGAGTGTACAGGAATGGCGATGTCGGCGGCGCAAGTGAAACAAATAATTTTGAACGTGGCGGCATTGACGAATCAGCTGGTAACGGACGAAAAACCTGCACTTGACGCTGAAATTCCTTGCAATGAATACTTCGACAAGTGTCGATTTGAAGGGAATTTGCCCGGAATAGTATTGTCGCCGACGTTGAACATAAGAAAGCACCCGAAAAAGATTTTTACGTTGGAAGATTACGTTGAGCAAGAAATTTTGACAGGACATCAGCGGGAAATAATAATTCAAGCGATTCACGACAAAAAAAACATAATAGCGGCGGGCGGAACGAAAAGCGGCAAGACGACTTTGCTAAATGCATTGCTGGCGGAAATTTCAAAGCTCAACGACAGAGTAATTCTTATCGAAGATACACCGGAATTGCAATGCACGGCGGCAGATTGTGTATCAATGCGGACAATGCGAACGTTTACAATGTCAGATTGTTTGAGAAGCGTCCTACGCATGACGCCTGACCGAATAGTAGTCGGCGAAGTACGCGGCGGCGAGGCTCTGGCATTATTGGACGCATGGTCAACGGGACATGGTGGCGGTTGCTCAACAGTTCACTCAAATTCGGCGAAAGATACGCTGTTGCGATTGGAAAACATGACGGCACGAGTATCGCAGAATCCCCAGCAAGCGACGATAGGTCAAGCTGTCAATTTGATTGTTTACTTGAAGTATTTAGGAAATCATCGAATCGTGGAAGAAATTATCGAAGTAAACGGCTACAACGCCGCAAGAAAAGAGTACGATCTAAAAAAGTTGGTCTGAGTAAAAAGCAAAAACATAAGATTTTGAGAGACATGAATTGAGTTATGATTTATTCGCGATTGGAAAACGCAAAATAAAAATTGGAGGCAAAAAATTATGAGTAAGACGCAGTTCAACAAAATCAAAGGACAGGTAACAAAATTCTTGCGTGAAAACCGCTGGACACTGGCGAAAATTGGAGTAGCGGCGGCGGTAATGGCAATATTGCCGGATTCGGTTAGCTACGCGCAGAGTGGCACGACCGACGACACAATTTCGGTTATAACGCAACCGTTGTCGCGAATGGAAAACTTGATGTCAGGACCGGTACCGAAAGCAATAGTGACAATCGGAGCGGCAGTCGGCGCGGCTTCTTGGGCTCTCAACGTGGAAAATCAGATTACAAAGACGGCGATGCGTGTAGTTGGCGGCGGCTCGGTAGCATTAGGTGCGGCGACTTTCATCAGTCAAACAACAGGTATGTTAATACCTTGAGGCTGGCTGAAAAATGGTAAAAGAAGAAACAAAGTCGGTCGCGTGGTTTGAACTGCCGTTTTATCGGTCGTTGACAGAGCAAATACTGTTTTTGGGTGCGCCGCGCTCAGCGATAATGGTAAATGCGCTTATAGCATTTTTGTTCATAATTAATTTCCATTTCTGGTACATTTTGCCGATGTCGCTCCTTTTCCACTTCGGTTGCATATACGTAGCGCGAAGTGACGACCAGTTTTTTGACTGCTTGAAAGTGTATCAGAGTAAGAAAAATTACTATTGCACATGAAAAAACGGGCGGAGCAGGAAAGGGCTTCGCCTTTTTTACGGAGGTTAGAAATGTCTCTGCTAAAAGAGTTTGACGAAAAAAATTTGGCGGTTGAAGAATGGTTATCATGGGGAGGGATCACTTTGCCGCACGTAATGCAACAAAAAGGCGGCAGTTGTTTCAGTGTCATTGAATATGAACCTTACGAGCGAAATTATCTGACGAAAAAATTGGATTTGCCGCATTTCCGCAGAGGTTGGGTGATGTGGAACGAACGCCAACACACTTTGACTGGCGATAGAGACTTCATAGTCATATTTTGGAACCCGTTCGAGACAAAAATCAATCCGTACATAGAAAATACGCTCGGCGACACCGTTGACAAGAAAAACTTCTTGAAATACTTCGGCGACGAGGTCGAAAAGATTCGCAAGGAATTTTCAAAAGTCACGCGGGCAAAATTACTGGAATATCAAGAGCTGATGAATTTCTTGACGTTCTCGCTGACTATGGAAGAAAAAGAAGTACAGATGCCTGAAGTGCCGCTTTACATGGACGCATTGTTGTCGCAAGATGTTCAATTTGACTTCAAGGCGAACGACATTTATATCAACGGGAAAAAATTACTTGTCTTGACGTTGCCGACCTTGCCGAGTGCGTGGGAAATCTTTGATAAGGTAAAAAATTTTCCGTATCGTTATGTTCGACGGATTTTACTATTCGATGAGCACGAATCGGAACTTGAATTGAAAAAATATGCTGGACAATGGTGTTCGGGACGAAAAATCATGTTGCGAGAGATAGAAAAGGAAATTCTGGGCGAATTCAACGGCTACTGCTGGAATGGTTTTATCTTTCGGCTCGATGAAACGGAGTATGAAACATTTCGGCGCGATATGGAAGAATATTTGACTGGTAAAGAAATTCCGTTCGTATTTGAGCATTATAACTTAAAAGACGTATGGTGGGGAAGTCTGGCGGGATTGTTTTTGGCAAATATCACACCGCCGCTAGTCGGATTTAACTCGGCGGAAGAATTTATCCTACACAAAGAGAAAATCACGGCGAATCGGCAGGAACACCGTTTCAAACAGATTCTTGAGGAAATGGAGCAAGAAAAAAATGTATCGAATGGACAGGTTTAATCGCAAGAAGGAATATTTGAAGTTCACGCTACCTTATGCGCGAATAATTCATGAACCGGCGATAGTTCTGAACAAGGACGGGAGTTTGCAGACAACGTGGAAATATAGAGGTCCGGATTTGAACTCGGCGATAAAGGAACAGCTCGCGATAATCACGCAACAGCTAAACACGTCATTTCAAGGATTGGATACGGGCTGGGTCTTATATTTTGA
>JAFZIQ010000059.1 GCA_017554285.1 Selenomonadaceae bacterium | reverse complement strand
GGCATTTATTGATTTTATAAAAAGCTTGAGTGAACTGGAAAATAAGAACAAAATTTTATCGGAAAATCCTGCTTATAGTTTCGAAGCTTTTAAGAGTCATTTTAATTGGTGTCTTACATGTACAGATTACGCTCGTAAGAAACTGTCCGATAAAGATATTTATGAGGCTTTACGTAGTAAATTTATCAAAGATTCTTTCGGCTCGGCGGTACCGTTTTTCTTCAGCTTTATCGACAATGAGAGAAAAATTGGCGACGACCATGTAAAAAATATTAAGAAATTGGAAAAAGCAGTTGCCCAATTAAAAACATCGTCTGCTTGTCCTGCCATCTCGGTAATCGTCCCAATGTACAACGCCGAGAAATATATCGCTGAATGCCTTGACAGCCTCCTTGCTCAGACCTTCCAAAACTTTGAAGTTATTGTAGTGGACGACTGTTCGACTGATAACAGTTTCCGAATTGTTAATGATTACGCACCAAAATTCAACGGGCGACTCAGACTCACCAAGACAGAAGAGAATTCGGGCGGCGGCGGTGTGCCACGCAATAAGGGACTGTCATTTTCTCGCGGCGAATACATTCAATTTCTGGACGCCGACGATATGTTGACTAAAACTGCTCTTGAAGAAATGTACAATCTCGCCAAAAAATATGATGCCGATGTTGTCTACTGCGAAAAATATTACGAAGCAGATGAAAGCAATATAAATCTTAAAGTAAATACCTTTCAAAAGGGAAATTTGGTTGACAATCCTACAGTTGAAACGAAAAATTTAAAAGAAAGAGTTCAAAGAATAATAGACCAAAGATATTTGACCGTACCTTGGAATAAATTAATAAAACGAGAATTAATAACTGAAAATGAAATCTTTTTCCCAAATGTAAAAACCAGTGAAGACAATATTTGGACTCAAGGTCTGATATTCTATTCAGAAAAGTTTCTTCGTGTTCCTAACATTATATATATCTATCGTCAAACCAAAGGCTCATCGCAAAGAGCAAAGAGGAATCCGCAACAGACAATAAATTTTTGGCTTAATCCTGTTTTGCTTGGCTTGAAAAGTCTTGATAACATGATGAACAGGCATGAATTTTTTCTTGCAAATCCTTCTTGTCGCTATGCAGTGTTAAAACATTTCATAGATAAAAGATATGATTTGACTTCAATATCTGCCCAAAAATTGACCGCAGAAAATATTTACTCGGCGATAAAAGACGAATTCGGCGATAAACTTGGGGCGTATGATGTTTTGATTCCCGCGCTGTGTACTGCCCTTTATGATGAGAAAAAATCTTATTCCGATAAGGCTAATTCCGATTCAAAGACGTTTCGCGAATTCATCGAATATCTTACTTCAAAGCTGACTCCGCAATTTTTTACGGCGCGGATAGACGTAAAATTTGAGTCGGAAAAGAAAGGCGATTTCCAAATCGTTTCCGTCTCCGACAATAAAGCGGAAGTAAACAAGCCCCTTTGGTTTAACAAGAACGGAATCGGCTACACCATTCAATCTAACGTCGGGAAGTTGGAATTGGTCGCCAAAGCTACCTCGAAAGGTCGGCTCGGCTTTAATCTCAAAGGGATTTCTGTTTATAATGCTAAAGATAAAACTAAACGAATTCCTCTTTGGGTTGGTTATACTAAGTTCGTCGTGAACGGTAAGTCGATATTCGATACTCTGATTCCTGTTTGGCATGATAAACCTTACTTTTACAAGACAGACGTAAATGCCGACGAAGAAATTACCGTAAATGTTGAATGGCTACCGCGCAGAAGTGACATTGAGCTTTATGACGAAAAGAATTTCATTGATGTCAACGCCGAGATAATCCGTAAGTTCAGCGAGTATTTTACCGCCAGAGTGGACGTTAAACTAACCTCAAATGACAAAGGCGATTTTGAAATTGTTTCCGTCTCCGATGAAAAAGCGGAAGTAAGAAAAGCCGGCTGGTTAAAGAGAAATGAAATCGGTTACTTTGTTCAATCTTACGTCGGCAAAATGGAGATTGTCGCCAAACCCACTGCAGACGGACAAATCAACTCAGACCTCAGGGGCTTGGATATTCGAGATCCTTCAAATCGCTCCAAGAAAATCCCTTACTGGGTTGATTACACCAAGCTTGTTGTGAATGGGGAAATTGTATTAAATGAACTCACTCCTGTTTGGCACAATAAGCCTTTCCGTTACAATCTGGACGCAAAAGCCGATGAAGAAATTACAATCAATGTTGAATGGCAACCACACAGAGACGATAGTTTAAATGTTTCGGCGGATGTTGCAAAACTTCAAGAGCAGTCTTCAAAAAAAGATGCTTTGATTTCAGATTTACGAACTGCACTTGATGATGAAAAGAAAACCGCTGATAAGCAAAAGGATTTAATCTCTGAATTGCGCATTGCGCTTGATGCTGAAAAGAAAGTTCACAGCGAGGACGTTGAGTTAATCCGCAGTTTTAGCGACTATTTCACTGCCAGAATAGATGTCAGCATGGCTAAGACAACGGAACAAGGCGAATTTAAGATCGTTTCTGTGTCTGATGATAAAGCAAAAGTTAAAAAAGCCAAGTGGCTAAAGTATAATGAAGTCGGTTATTTTATCCAATCCTATAGCGGGAAGTTGGATTTTATCGTCAAAGCTGCCGGCGACGGGCAAATACAATTTATTCTTAAAGGAATTGACGTGCGCAATCCTGAGGATAAATCTAAGCGCGTTCCTTACTGGGTCGACTACACTAAGTTTGTCGTGAATGAGAATGAGATTTTCGATAAAACGACGCCCGCTTGGCACGATAAGCCTTTCCGTTATACACTAAATGTAAAAGCCGACGAAGAAATTAAAATAGAAGTTGAGTGGCTCCCGCACAGGAGTGATATTTAAAGGGGTGTAAATTTTTTGTACGCGAGAACATTTGGGGCGACGACGCAGGGCGTTGACGGACTGATAATAACGGTTGAAGTCGACAGCGCGAACGGTATGCCCGCCTTTGATATAGTCGGCTTGCCTTCGACTTCAGTCCGCGAATCAAAGGAACGAGTCAGGACGGCAATAAAAAATTCGTCGCTGAGAATGCGAGCCGAAAAAATTACAATCAATCTCGCGCCCGCAAGCGTCAAAAAGGAAAGTGCAGGGCTTGACTTGCCGATAGCGATTGGACTGTTAGCCGCGCAGGGCAGATTGCGCCCGTCGACTTGTGAAGAATATTTATTCGTGGCAGAGTTATCGCTTGAAGGAATTTTACGGAGCGTGGCGGGCGTCTTGCCGATAGTCATAACTGCGCGGGCAGAAGGTTTCAAAAAAATAATCGTCGCAAAAGAAAATGTCAACGAAGCATTGCTGGTAGACGGAATAGAAGTTTACGCGCCGAAAAATTTAATGGAACTGGTTGATTTCCTTGACGGCGAAATTGAGCTTGAACCTGCGAAGTCTCAACCTGTCGACGAGCCGGAAGGTTTCGTTGAATTGGTTGACGATTTTGCTGACGTGCAGGGACAATTTATGGCGAAACGCGCATTGGAAATTGCGGCGGCAGGCGGTCATAATGTTTTAATGGTCGGAGTGCCCGGTTCGGGAAAAACCATGCTCGCCAAAAGAATGAGTTCGATTTTGCCCGAAATGACTCGCGAAGAAGCTTTGGAAGTTACAAAGATTTACAGTATCGCAGGGAAGTTGCCGCAAGGCGGCGGACTTATGACGAAACGCCCCTTTCAAAATCCGAATCATGACGCCTCGACTGCAGCGATAATCGGCGGCGGTACAAATCCCATGCCGGGACAAGTTACTTTGGCGCATAACGGCGTTTTGTTCCTTGACGAGTTACCCGAATTTAAAAAAAATACTTTGGAGGCTCTGCGCGAGCCGCTTGAAGAACGTCAAGTTACAATCAGTCGGGTCAGCGGCACGATGACTTTTCCCTCAAGTATGATTCTGGTTTGCGCAATGAATCCTTGTCCGTGCGGTTGGAACGGCGACAAAGATCATTTCTGCCGCTGTTCGACTATCGACATTAAAAGGTACACGCGCAGATTGTCCGGACCGTTGCTTGACAGAATCGATATTCAAATCCGAGTGCCCCGCGTCAAATACGACGATTTAAGCTCCAAGCGTAAGAATGAATTATCAAGTGTGATTCGCGAACGCGTTTCGGCGGCAAGGAAAATTCAGACGCAACGCCTTGAAAAATATCATCTCTTTTGCAACGCGCAGATGACTCACGCATTGATTAAAGAACTTTGCATTCTGGAGGATAAGGCGGAGAATCTTTTAAAAGACGTTTTCGAGACAAAAAAATTATCAGCCCGCTCCTACGACAGGATTATCAAAGTCGGGCGGACGATTGCCGATTTGGACGGCGGCGCGGAATTAATTTCTGCGCGGCACATTGCAGAGGCAATCAAACTTCGCAGTGACTTCGAGATTGATAACTGAATATTGAAATCAAAAACTCCTCAACTGCTCAGGCAATCGAGGAGTTTTATTTTTGACCGGAACTTACATTGCACGTTGGATTTTACCGGAACGAAGGCAACGAGTACAAACATTAACGCGCTTAATTTCGCCGTTGACAATCGCACGAACGCGCTGAATATTCGGTTTCCATTTGCGTTTGGTCTTCAAGTGCGAGTGGCTGACATTCATACCCGACATCGCGCCCTTCTGACAAATTTCGCAGTAAGCAGACATTGTGAATCACCTCTTCTCTGAAAAAAGACATGCGCATTTTAGCACAAGAAATTTCGCGGCGCAAGTTTTTTATTCCGAAATTAAATCTTTAACGACTTCGCCCGCCAAAATTAATCCTGCGACGGAAGGCACAAACGCCGCACTGCCGATAAAATCTTTAACGGGGCGAGGCGGTTCGTCCGACCAAACAACTTTTAATCGCTTAATCCCTTTATCCCTTAACTTCTTGCGCAGGATTTTGGCAACAGGGTCGACCGACGTTTGAAAAATATCCGATACTCTGAATCGCGTTGCGTCAAGCTTGTTGCCCGCCCCCATACTTGAAATTATTTTTATCCCGCGCAGATTGCATTCCTCAATCAAAAAAATTTTCGCCGTCAAAGTATCAATCGCGTCGACAACGTAATCATATCGGCAGATAAAAAAATCCTCAACATGTTCGTCGGGCAATAAAAATTTCTGAATCGAATCAACCTGCGCGGAAGGATTTATTTCAAGAATTCTCTCGCGCATGACTTCAACCTTTGAACGCCCGATTGTCGAATCGAGCGCGTGAATTTGTCTGTTAATATTCGTCTCGTCGATATTGTCTTTGTCAATCAAAACCAAATGCCCGACGCCCGAACGCGCCAATGCCTCAACAGTAAACGAACCCACTCCGCCTGTTCCGAATATCGCAACCGTCGCCGCATGTAACTTTGAAAAATTTTCTTCGCCGATTAAAAGCTTTAAACGCTGAAATCTGTCGTTCATTTGTTATCACGCGGTCTGAAAGCAAATGTTGGCAGTTGAAAAGCATCAGCCTTTTTTTCGGGCGGAGGCGGCGCGGGTGTTTCCAAATTAAAGCCTTTCGATACCGTGACAGTCGATTTCGGGACTTCAATAGTCGGCGATTTCAGCGCAAGACTGTCTGCGAAATCCGTCGCGATAATCGTTGCTTGAATCATGCCGTTCATACTCTTATCAATGACTGTGCCCAAAATTATATTTACGTCGTCTTCTGTCTGGCTGAAAATGTAACTCGCCGCCGCGTTCACGTCGTGAATCGGTAAGGTTTCGTCGCCCGTTATGTTCAAAATAATTCCGCGTGCGCCCTTCAAAGACTTGTCAATCAACGGACTTTGAATCGCCTCTTGTACGGCTTTAACCGCGCTGATTTTACTTCTGCCGATTCCCAAGAGTGCGTCGCTACTTTCGCTCTGACGGAAAATAGTCGTCATGTCGGCAAAGTCAACGTTGATAACTCCGATTGTCAAAATCAACTCGGCTACGCAACGAATCGCCTGCCTCAAAACCGAATCCGCCGCGTTAAATGCGCCGACCATAGATAAATCCTTATTCTCCGGCAGTTTCATAAGGTTATCGTTCTTAACTACAATCAGCGCGTCCATATACGATTGCATTCTTACGATACCCTCATTTGCAATGCGTTGCTTGCGTCGACCTTCAAAACTGAAAGGCAACGTCACAACTCCGACCGTCAACATACCGAGTTCCTTAGCAAGACGCGCAACAACCGGAGCCGCGCCCGTTCCCGTGCCGCCGCCCATGCCTGCCGTTATAAAAATCATGTCCGCGCCCGTCATCATTTCCTTGAGGCGTTCGGAATCATTTTTAGCCGCAAGTTCGCCGAGTTCAACTCTGCCGCCCGTGCCGCGTCCCTTAGTCAAATTTTCGCCGATTTGTACAGCGCGAATCGCCTCCGTATTTGAAAAACTCAGCGCGTGAGAATCGGTATTCACCGCAACCAAATCAATCTTAAGAAAATCGCTCTCGGCTATTCGTTTTAAAACGCTGTTGCCGCCCCCGCCTATTCCGAATACTTTTATCGTGACGAGGGCTTTTTTTATCGCCGCGTCGTCCTTAGCCTTTTGTTGTTCCTTGTTAAGGCGAAGTTTTTTTAACGCCTCCTTGATTGCCTCATCATTAGCCCCCATCGCTTTCTTCCTCTCAAAAAAATATTTTTGACAACTTCGACGCACCAAAAAATTTTCCTTCATAAAGACTTTTTAATCAACGTCCACTGCGTCGCCAACATGCCTAATAACATTAACACGCAACCGAAAATTTCCCGCGAGTTCATAACCTCATTTAAGAAAAACCAACCCGCCAATGCGCCGAATATCGCCTCGAAACTCATCAAGATTGCCGCCGTCGCAGGCTCCGCGTATCGTTGCCCGTAATTTTGCAATGTAAATGCCACGCCCGCGCTCATGACGCCGCCATAAAGTATCGGGAACCATGCATTTGTTATTGCCGGCAAGCTCGGAGTTTCAATCGCGAACATCGTCACGAAACTTAAAATCATCGTGATAAAAATCTGCGCGGTCGACAACTCCATTAAATCAACTTTGCTCGCGAATCTGTCTACCAATAAAATTTGTGCCGTCCAGAAAAATGCACTCAAGAAAAGTATCAAGTCGCCCGATTGTATCGAAAAACTTTCTCCGACCGCCAATAAATATAAGCCGATTATCGCAAGCAATGCGCCTGTCCAATTTTCGCGCCGAATGATTTTCCCCAAAAATTTTGCTCCGAGCGGCACGAAGACGATATAAAGACACGTAATAAACGCCGCTTTGCCCGCCGTCGAATATTGCAGGGCGACTTGTTGCATTGAACTTGCAATGAATAACACTACGCCGATTAGCAAACCGATTAAAAAGCCGCGCCGATAATTTTTTTGCCGACGTTCTTCAGCGCGACTTTTGCGCGTGTAAATCAAAACCGCGACCAACGACAAAAATCCGATTAAATATCTCGCCGCCGCGTAGGAAAACGGCTCCAATTCGTCCATGCCCGTCAGTTGCGCGACGAACGTCGTCCCCCAAAAAAACGCCGCGCCCAAAAGCATCAGCGTTCCTTTTAATTGCATGTAAATCCTCCTTCAAGTCTTCAGCCGTCGTTCAAGCTCGTTTATCTTTTGCAGATAGTATTGCTCCCTTAACCTTGCGACATTTGCCGACGTGCAAAGATACGCGATTAAGTTGCCGTGCACCCCGAAGTCTTCCGCGAAATTTTCTGCTAAAACTTTTTGAGCTTCATGCGGCGGCACCGTCAAAAGGGCTCGCCCGAAACCTTTTGCATATCGTCTTTCCAACCAATCCAGCAACATCCACGCGTATTGAGGATTATCTTGGAAGAACTGTTGCTTATCGAAGAACTCACAGATAAACTCTACGTTCTTCGTAAGCAGTTCGCCGCGATACAATATGCTTTCCACGCCCAAACGTTCACGGTGCGAAACCGAATCAGGACGTTGGCGATAAACATAAAGCGGTTGAGGAAGGCGCACATAACGTTTCGCGTAATAAACCAGTTCTATCGTCCACGTTATGTCCTGCGAAGCCTTAACGTCCTCTTGAAAGGATATTTCGTTTTCTATCAAAAAATCACGTCGAACAAGCTTTTGCCAACCGGGGACAGCTGTACCGTCCATGCAAAAAATTTTTATGCGTTCACTGGGATTCTCTGGGTCAATAATAACTTTATCAACAGAACTTTGCGTTACAAGAAGCTTCTCAGGCGCAGGGAATGGATTCGACGGATCGTCTCTAAAAAGAATGTGCCTAGCTGTATGAACGACATCAGCGTTAAAATTTTCCGCCGCATTGTACAACGTTTCAAGGGCGTTGTTAGTAAGTAAGTCGTCGTCGTCCATTTGGTAAACGTATTTACCGCGAGCATGCGCGATAGCTTTGTTGCATGGAGCACCAGGACCGCCTGAATTCTTTTTCATATGCGAAAGCTTAAGACGCCCTCTAAATTTTGGCATGTAACCTTCAACGACCGCACAGGAGTTATCGGTTGAACAGTCGTCGACTATGATAACTTCAAAATTTGTGAACATCTGCGCCAAGAGACTATCAAGTAATGCGCCAATATATCTTTCAGCGTTATACATGGGGATAACGACGGAAACCGCACAGGTTGACTGGGGG
>JAFZIQ010000058.1 GCA_017554285.1 Selenomonadaceae bacterium | reverse complement strand
CCCAAAGCAGATGCCCTACCAAGCTGTGCGACACCCCGACGCGGAAAATTTTACACAATCGCTGCTACAATGTCAAGGAGTGATTTATCAGCGTCGTAAGTCCGCATGTAAGAATTTAAGACGATTATTTTTTATGCAAAGGTCTATGTTTAGAAATTTAAACTCATAAGTACTTCGCCGGAATCAAGGTCGAAGATTTGAATTTTCTCTTCGTCGATAACGGCGACGCTTGTCTTTTTATCTGCGCGGTTGCTCAAATACGACGAGACAGTTCCGGGATTGAGGAATATTGTATCGCCGCGCTTTTCAAGAATCGTCGTATGAATATGACCCGTGATAAAAATATCTGCGCGGAATTGAGCCGCCGTTTTATCTTTATCGGCGTCGGTCGGCAACTTGTGCCCGTGATTAATGACAATCCGCTTGCCGTTCGCGAAAACCTGTGCATACTCCGATAAAACCGGAACTTTCAAAACAAGCTGGTCGACTTCCGAATCACCGTTGCCGCGAGCTATCACGAACGGAATCTTTGAGTCGTTAATAAAATTCGCTAAAGCCTTCGGATTGTAATCGTCGCCTCTGTAATTCGGATTGTTCGGTCCGTGATAAAGTACGTCGCCCGCATGAAGTATTACTTCCGCATCCGAAAAAAATTTCTCCACAGCAAGTTTAACACGCCCGTCGTAACCGTGAGAATCCGATAAAACGCCTAACTTCATTTGAAACTCTCCCTTCAATTTTTGGAAATTATAAAGCCTTTCGCGGGCAGTGGCAAGCAATTTCGGCGGCGGCTTTTTGCCTTAAATATTTGACATATGCCTTGACAATCTATAAAATATCTTGGTATTCACTGAAAAGATTTAGGGGGGTGAGTGTTATCGCTATTACTATCGCAGCAGTCATCATTGCAATAATTCTCGGCGCAGTCGGCGGCTACGCGGCGCGTAAAAGATCAGCTGAAGCCAAAATCGGCTCGGCTGAAGAAGAAGCCCGACGTATTCTCGACGAGGCGCGTGAGAAATCTAACGCAGAAAAAAAAGAAGCCATTCTTGAAGCTAAAGAAGAAATTCATAGAATGCGGCAGGATCTCGACCGCGATACCAAAGAAAGACGTAATGAACTTTCAAGGCAGGAGCGGCGAGTTGTTCAGAAGGAAGAAAATCTTGACAAAAAGCTGGATTCACTGGAAAAAAAGGAAATTCTTCTGAGTAAGAAAGAGGCAAGACTAAATGAATCACAAACTCGGCTCGACGCAATGCAGGAAAAAGAAGATGCCGAACTTGAACGCATTGCCGCGCTGAGTAAAGAGGAAGCACGCAGTATTTTAATGAGTGAGGTTGAGGAAGGTCTCAAACACGATAAGGCAGTCAGAATAAAGGAATATGAAGCACAAATTAAGGACGAGGCAGAAAAAAAGGCGCATGATATTTTAAGCACGGCAATTCAACGTTGCGCGGCAGATCATGTAGCCGAAACTACGGTATCGGTCGTGTCACTTCCCAGCGACGACATGAAAGGAAGGATTATCGGACGCGAAGGCAGGAATATCAGAACATTGGAAACGGCGACGGGCATTGATTTAATAATCGACGATACACCCGAAGCAGTTATTTTATCGGGCTTTGACCCTGTTAAAAGAGAAATTGCCCGTGTTGCGCTTGAGAAATTAATTTCGGACGGCAGAATACACCCTGCGCGGATTGAAGAAATGGTTGAGAAGGCAACACGCGAAGTTGATAACCGCATGAAAGAAGCCGGCGAACAGGCAACTTTCAAAGTCGGAGTGCATGGAATTCATCCCGAACTTATCAAATTATTGGGGCGGCTGAAATACCGCACGAGTTACGGGCAAAATGTTTTGAATCATTCTATAGAAGTGGCAATGCTTGCCGGTATTATGGCGAGCGAACTCGGCGTAGACGTTAATTTGGCAAAGCGCGCAGGACTTCTTCACGACATAGGCAAGGCGGTAGATCACGAAGTCGAAGGACCTCACGTGACAATCGGCGCGGATTTGGCTAAACGTTATCGCGAAAATAAAAATGTCATAAATGCAATAGCTTCACATCATGGCGACGTTGAGGCGACTTCCGTCGAAGCTGTATTGGTAGCGGCGGCGGACGCGGTTTCGGCGGCAAGACCCGGAGCGCGGCGCGAAAGTTTGGAAATGTATCTTAAGCGTCTGAAAATGCTTGAGGAAATTGCCGAATCCTTTGAGGGCGTCGAACGTTGTTTTGCAATTCAAGCGGGGCGCGAGATTCGCGTTATGGTTAAGCCGGATAAAATTGACGATGCGGCGGCAATTACTTTGGCGCATGACATTGTTAAAAAGATAGAAAAAGATTTGGATTATCCCGGGCAGATTCGGGCAACGATAATTCGCGAAGTCCGAGTTGTCGATTATGCCAAATAGGGATTAGGGTTAGGGATTAGAAAAAACTGTTCCCTGTTCCCTAATCCCTGTTCCCTAAAAAACAAAGGAGGCTAGAGCGATGTTTGATTTTCTTAAGAAGACGAAGAAACCCGATCCGGATGCCGGTCGGTTATTGGCGTCGATTTTGGTGGTATTTCCGACCGTTCAATCGGTTACTTATGATTCAAAAGATGAAACGCTTGAATTCTCCTTTGCATTGAACGGAAAATTTTCACACGACGATTTTGAGAAATTTTTAAATTACGTGGCGGAATCGGTGGAGACTTTTCATCACTTGGAAGGCTTGAGCGGCGCGACGATTGAACTGAACGTTGAAGGCATTTACGGCACATGCTTTTTGAATGTCAGACGCGACGTGGCGACTTTAACTTGTCGGGAACTGTCCATGTTGACTGAGCTGGCGTCAAATTATTTCGGCGACAGATTGATTGAGGAATATGAAGATTCGATTCCCGACGAAGAATATTTAATGGCGCAGGAAGATTATTTGGAGCAATGTTTGAATAATATGCGGCAACTTCGTGTTGAAGGTCGCTTGGTCGGCGTCCGCGAACATGAGCGCGTTGTTGTCTATTCCCGATAAGAAGGAGGCGTATTTTTTGCGAATATTAATGGTTGGAGATGTCGTCGGCAGATCCGGCAGATATTTCTTTATGGAACGAACGCCCGAACTTAAACAGCAGCTTAAAATTGATATGGTTGTCGTCAACGGCGAAAATGCGGCGCACGGTAAAGGCTTAACACCGGGAATTTTCGATGAGTTGGTTCGCGGCGGCGCGGATGTCGTCACGACAGGAAATCACATTTGGGATAATTCGACCGTTTTGCAAATCATAGATACAGAACCTTTCTTACTCCGTCCCGCAAATTATCCCGAAGATACGCCCGGCAAAGGCTTTTGCGTTTATCCCGTCGGTAAAAAAACGGTCGGTGTAATAAATATGGCGGGCAGAATTTTTATGCAACCGCCTATGGACGACCCGTTCAGACTCGGCGATAAGATTATCAAACACCTCAAAAAAAATTGCGACGTGATTCTGGTTGATTTCCACGCTGAGGCAACCAGCGAAAAACTTGCCTTTGCTCACTACTTCGACGGGCAAGTTACGGCGGTCGTCGGAACTCATACACATGTTCAAACCGCTGACGAAAAAATTCTGCCGAAAGGCACGGCTTATATCAGCGATTTGGGAATGGTCGGCGCGGAAAATTCTATTCTCGGTATGGAAATTGAACCCGTCATAAGAAGATTTTTAAGCGGTCGTCCGAGCAAATTTGAAGTCGCCGATGGTGCCGCCGTTTATTGCGCATTGCTGATTGAAATTAATGATAAAACATCTAAAGCTTTTAAGGTTAAAAGGATTTTCATCAAACCATAAGCGGATATTATTACCAACCGAAATAAAATATATGATAAAATCGGCTGACAATGTGAAGGATTTAATTAAAGTTTGAAGAATTAATAAGGAAAATAATTTAGACGCAGAAGAAGCCGCAGCAGGTAGAAAACCACTACAACATCAAAATGGAACAAGAGAGGAGGATCCATTATGGAGATTCTAAAGGTATCAGCCAAATCTAACCCCAATTCCGTCGCCGGCGCACTCGCGGGCGTTATCCGCGAAACCGGAAGTGCCGAGATGCAGGCGATAGGTGCCGGAGCGCTGAACCAAGCGGTTAAAGCAGTTGCCATTGCACGCGGCTTCGTGGCACCGCACGGCGTAGACCTCATCTGCATTCCTGCTTTTACTGACATCGAAATTGACGGAAGTGAGCGTACTGCTATCAAACTCATAGTCGAACCGCGTTAATTTCTTGGCAACTCATCTCGTCTCGGCAATCAAACGCAGTATCAAAGATTTTTTTAACTAAAGACGGATATTTGTTGAAGTCATGGAGGGAAAAACTTAATGGCAAGCGATTTGCACACTCACACGAATTTTTCGGACGGCTCTTATTCGCCGGATGAACTCGTTGTGACGGCTAAAAAAGTCGGTCTTCGCTATTTGGGTATCACAGACCATGACACGGTTGACGGTATTCGTTTCCTTTATGAAAACGGGTTATATCCCGGAAGAGGCGTGAATATAATACCCGGTGTGGAGCTGAGCGCGAATCACCCCGAAAAAGATATTCACATTGTCGGTTACAATATTGATATTTATAATGAAGCCCTATCTGAAATGATTGATAAGATTATTGAGGCGCGTTGGGAACGATTCAGCGAAATTATAAGGATTCTTCAAACCAAGAAGTATAACATTCGCGAAGCAGACGTTTTAAAAATCGCAGATACCAGCCGCTCAATCGGACGGGCGCACATTGCGCGGACTCTGGTCAGAATAGGCGCGTTCAAAACTGTCAGAGATGCTTTTGACAAAATGCTTGGCAAAGGAAATCCGGCTTATGTACCGCGTTATCTGCCGGAAGTCGACGAAGTGATTGAAGTTATTCATTTGGCTGGCGGAAAAGCTGTATTGGCGCATCCGAAACTTGTCGGCGATGATGATTTGGTTGAGGAGCTTTGTAAGAAATTGGACGGGCTTGAAGTTTATTATCCGTTTCATAAACCCTCCGACGTTCAGCATTATTTTTTCCTCGCGAAGAAATATGATTTGCTGATGACGGGCGGCAGTGATTTTCACGGAATATCGTCCAGATTCGTTAAAGAGCTTGGGGATTTCACGGTTAGCGATGCACTTGCCGAAAAATTTTTCGCCGAGCCTGATAAAACTTAAAATTAATGGCGTATGATTTGAGTAAAAAAAATAATCCGTCTCAAAACGAGGCGGATTATTTTTTATCCTCAGTGATGATGTTTTTTCTGATAATACCATGCCCAACCGATTAAAATTACCGCGAATATCACTACAACCACTATCCGAGTCATGTCTTCTTCATGCAAAATCGCATCGTGCCCGATTATCGCCTCTATTCCCGTCGAAGGAAACTTTCCAACCAATGACGCAAGAAAATAATCCGCCAAACTCATTGAACTCAACGCGCCCGCCGCATTTAATATCCCGCTCGGCACGTAAGGCACCATTCGCGCTATCAACATAACCGTAAAACCGTTTTTGGAACTATACTTATCGATTGAACTTAGCCGCTTGCTTTTCTTGATAATTTTCTTCGCCGAATCTCGGAAAAAAAACCTCAACAACTGAAAACTTATCGTTACTCCGACCGTTTCAGCTATCACAGACAAAATTATTCCCGGTATGATTCCGAATATCAGCGTGTTCGCCGTCGAAAATATTATCGCGGGCGGAAATCCTATCGCATTTACGAATAACGTCAGTAAAAATGCAAATACTACCGCCAACGACCCGTAACTCTGTATGTATTCAGCCGTTTCTACTATGTCGCCGCGTGATAACAGATTTATTACTTCCGGTAAAAATTCCGGCGCGGCTATGTGTATCGATAAAAATAACATTACGATTAAAAGCGCGGCGGCTATTTTGACTTTTAACATTTACTTTTCCTTCCTGTTTAAAATTTCTTCGGCTATTATAGCACATTCCAAGAAAATTTTTTACAGGCAGGAAATTTTTTGTTATCATATAGAAAAATTTTTGAGGTGTTATAATGAATTGCGGTTTGATAATCCCGACGCTCAATGCGGGCTTTCAATTCAAAAAATTACTCGAACAAATCTCCGACCAGTCCTTACAAACAAAAAAATTAATCGTCGACTCCGAATCAACGGACGGTACTCCCGAACTTGCCAAAAATTTCGGCTTGAATGTCTTATCCGTTCAAAAAAAAGATTTTAATCACGGCGCAACAAGACAATTCGCATTGGAAAAACTTTTGCCGCTCGATATTGCAATTTTCTTAACTCAAGATGTCTTACTGCACGATAATAAATCACTCGAAAAGCTCGTAAAGATTTTCGGCGAAGATAAATCGGTCGGATTAGCTTACGGACGGCAACTTCCGCATGAAAATGCTACCAATGAGGCTAAATTTCTCCGCGCATTCAATTATCCGCCCGAAAATCAACTGCGCTCCTTCGATGACAGGAAAATTTACGGATTAAAGACTGCGTTCGCCTCAAATTCCTTTGCCGCTTATCGTGTTGAGGCTTTACAAAGCGTCGGCGGCTTTCCAAATAATGTTCCGCTTTGCGAAGATATGTACGTCGCGGCTAAAATGCTTATGAGCGGGCTGAAAATTTATTATTCGGCTGATGCGCAGGTTTATCACTCGCATAATTATACTGCGGCGCAGGAATTCCGTCGCTATGTTCAGATTGGAAAATTTCATGCGCAGGAAAGTTGGATTCGTGAAACTTTCGGCTCGGCGGAGGGCGCAGGTAAAAAATTTGTCCTTATGAAACTTGCAGAATTGGCTAAAAATAATCCTTTGGACTGCGCGGGCGCGATTTTCAGAGACGCCGCCAAATTTTTAGGCTACAGAATCGGCAGATTGAAGGGTTGAATTATTTTTTTGACATTCGCCGCAAAAAGTGCTATCTTTTTCGACAATCTATCTTGAAAGGAGGTTTGAACATGGATTTTAAGAAGATTAAGGCGAAACTCGAATCGCTGGGCTATTCCGTTACCTGTTTCGATACCGCTGACGCGGCGGCTGATTATCTCGACGAAAATATTCAAGATAAGACGGTCGGATTCGGCGGCTCGGTTACTTTGGAGCAAATGGGGCTTTATGACAGGCTCGCGCTCAATAACGAAGTTTTTTATCATAATCGACTGCCAGGCGGCATGACCAAAGCAGAAGTTTGCAAAAAAGCCGGTGCCGCGCAGGTTTATCTTTCGTCCGTGAACGCTTTGGCTGAATCCGGCGAGATTATTAACATTGACGGCAACTGTAATCGCGTTGCTTCAATGCTTTTCGGGCACGAGAAAGTTTATTTCGTAGTCGGCGAGAATAAAATCGCTAAGGATTGCGATTCCGCAGTTTGGCGAGCAAAAAATATTGCCGCGCCGAAAAATGCGCAACGTGTCAAGGCTAAAACGCCCTGCGCGATTAAAGCCGATAAGTGCTATAACTGCGACAGTAACAATCGGATTTGCCGCGCTCTGTCTGTTTTATGGGCGGCTCCGCTTCGCGGCGACTTTGAAATCGTTTTGATTCATGAGGAGTTGGGTTTTTAAAATTGGATAAAGAAATTTGCATAAAAATTGCGGGCGACCTTTCATCAGGCAACGCCCGCTTTTCATTTTCTGCAATTAAAAAACCTTCTGCATTGTATTTGAATCAAAAAACATAGTCACAGGCAGAAATTTATGTTAAAATATCATTAAACAGCTTATAAAACAGGAGGAATTTTTGATGGGAAGAATAGCTGTAGAAATCATACCGCACAGCGAGGCGAGCCTCCAAGCGGACATCGACGTAATAAAAAAATATCCGCAGGTCGACTGCGTAAACATTCCGGATTTGATGAGCTTTGAATTGCGTCCTTGGCAAGCGGCGAAAGTCACTCAACCCGCGCTCCCGACGATACCGCACGTCCGCGCAATGGACATAGATTTATCAAAGCCTTTGCCCATGCGCGACGACTTTATAAAATTCGGCGTCAAGGAAGTTTTGATAATCGCGGGCGACCCGCCCAAAGATTTAACGCGCACGGTTTATCCGACGGAGACGATTGACGTTATTCGCAAGTTCCGTGAAGAATTGCCCGAAGTAAAAGTTTATGCGGGCGTCGACCAATATCGCAGCGGCATTCGTGAGGAACTTTATCACGTCGAGCGCAAGGCTCAAGCGGGCGCGGCAGGATTTTTTACTCAGCCCTTCTTTGACTTGAGATTTTTGGAAATGTATGCCGACCTTCTTGACGGACACGAAATTTATTGGGGAGTTTCGCCGGTTTTAAGCAATCGTTCCAAAGGTTACTGGGAGCGCAAGGATAAAGCCGTCTTCCCGAAAAGTTTTCAGCCGACTATGGATTGGAATATCGACTTCGCCAAAAAAGTTATCGACTTCATAAAGACTTCGAGCGGCGGATTGTATTTCATGCCGATAACCATTGACATTGCCGAGCTGTTGCCTAAAGTTTTCGACTAAAATATCAGACACACGACGACTAAAAATAAAATAGTGGCGGTGTACATCAAGCGAATTGTTCCGAGTATGTGCGCCGCCTCTAAACTTTCATTAGGCTCGCCCATATAAGCGCGGAAATGCGGCTCACCGAAATAATAATTCATGCCGCCGAGTCTGATATTCAATGCGCCCGCAACAGTCGCTTCAGCCCAACCGCCGTTCGGACTGGGATGCTTTTTGGCGTCGCGTTTCATCATTGCGAAGGCATTTTTATAATCCAATCTCAAAAGGAACGCCGCGCAGATAAAAAGCAATCCCGTCAGCCGCGCAGGAATATAATTCGCTATATCGTCAAGCCGCGCCGCTATCCGTCCGAAGAAAAAATATTTCTCGCTCTTGTAGCCGAGCATCGAATCCATAGTATTGACTGCGCGATAAAAAATCGCCAAAGGCAAGCCGCCGATTACAAAATAAAACAGCGGCGAAATAATTCCGTCAACAGTATTTTCCGAAACCGTTTCGACTGTGGCGCGAGTAACTTCCGCCTCGTTGAGATTTTGAGTATCGCGTCCGACTATCCAACTGACTCTTTTTCTGGCGTAGTCAAGATGATCTGTTTCGAGCAAAAGATAAATTTCGCGCCCCGCCTCCGCCAAACTGCGCGGAGAAATCATAAAACTTAACACCAATGCTTGAATAAAAATCTGCGCGGCAAGGTTCGGAATTTCGAGCGATAAAATTTCTATGGCAAAGCCGATAAACGTAACTGTAATTATCACCGCGTAAACCAATATGCCGCCTTTGATAACTTTTTTAAGCGGACTGTCGGTATCGCGTCGCAAAAATCTTTCAAGCAACGAAATTAAATTGCCGATTAAAACTACGGGGTGAAACTTACTGCGCGGGTCGCCAATCAGTGCGTCGATAAGAAAGGCGACGACTGCAACAATCATTGAACTCATCAAATCAAACTCCGATAAAATTTTTGATAAAAATATTCTGCCGCGCAAAAAATTTTCCTGCAGGGAGGTTTTCTATTGAAAAATTTGATAGTGAATGCCGACGACTTCGGACGCCACGAGCTGATTAATCGCGCAGTCGAACGGGCATTTAATACGGGCTGTTTAAGGTCGGCAACTTTAATGGCGGGCGGAATTGCCTTCGACGAAGCAATCCGACTTGCCAAAAAGATTCCAAAGTTGGGCGTCGGAATTCATTTCACGCTTGCAAACGGCAATCCTGTCCTGCCGCCCGATGAAATTCCCTCGCTTGTCACGGCTGAGGGAATTTTTCATGCCGATTACGTGACGTTCTTAAAAAAATATTTGAGCGGAAAAATTTCTCTTGCCGAAGTTCGCTCGGAACTTGCCGCGCAGTTAAATAAAATTCTCCGCGCAGGTTTAACCTTAACGCACTTCGACAGCCATCAACATTTGCACCATATACCGGGCATTATCGAAATAACTTTGGAGTTGGCGGCGGCTGAAAATATTTCTGCCATGCGAGTTGCCGATACCAAAATTTTCGACGGCGAGTTAAAAAATATCGGGCAATTCGTCGGGCGTTTGGGATTAGGTTCATTGGCAAAGTTCGCGGCTCATAAAGCGCGTAAAAAGAATTTCTCGACGCCCGAACATTTTACGGGCATAGTTGCGGGCGAATCTGTCAGTGAAAATTTTATGCTTAAACTGATTGAAAATCTGCGCGAAGGCACTACAGAAATTATGTTGCATCCCGGTATCAACAATAAAACTTTGCAAGACTTTTGTCGTTGGGATCATGATTTTGAAGAAGAACTTGCCGCAGTAACTTCGCCGAAAGTTTTAAGCCTGCTTGATGAAAAAAATATCGCGGCGATAAATTTCTCCGAATTGAGGTCTAAGGCATGACTCGCGAAAGACTTTTAGAAATTATTCGATTTTGTTTTGTCGGCGGCGTCTCGCTGATTTTGGATTACGCCATACTTTACGCGCTTACGGAATTTGCGGGCGTATATTACCTTTATTCGTCAGCGATTTCGTTCAGCATAACGGTTATATTCAACTATTGGCTCTGTGTGATTTACGTTTTCAAGGACGCTAAGAAACAAACGCCGCGTCAGGCAATAATTTTCTTTGCAACGGGCGCGGTAGGATTGTTGCTCAATCAATTTTGCATGTGGTTTTTCGTCGCGGTTATCGAACTGCATTATCTGATTGCGAAACTCGGCGCGACCGTCATCGTTACGATTTGGAATTACATAACCAAGCGCAAAGCCGTTCGCGGATAGAAAAAGCCTCCGAACTTTGAATTCGGAGACTTATAATTTCTATATGAGTGGGTGGGTTATGATGATTTCAAATTAACTGTTGCCGTCAGTTTCGCCGGCGATAATCTTTGAAATTTCGCGGAAAGCCTCTTCAGTGCGCTCGCCTTTTATGTTGAGCACCAAACTTTTGCCCGCAGTAATTGTAAGATTAACCATCGACAAGATACTTTTATCAGTGCCGAAATTTTTACCTGACGCAATACTTATTGAACAATTAGTATCTTTGGCAACCTTGACAATATGTGCGCTCTCTCTGAATCCGATAACGCCTTTTGCAACCATTATGAATGAAACTTCTTTTATGTCAGTCGATTTCTTGGGAATCGTAACCATCGGTATGATTTTATGATTTCTATTTTTCAAGGAGTTGGTGTTTGTACGTTTCATTTTTAAAACCTCCTCAGACTTCCGTCAATCCACCCTGCGCTTCCTTGCGGCAAGCATATTGTAGCAAAGCCTTCGGATTCGGGCAATAAGCATTCATTCTTGTTTCATAAGGAAATTGGTCGTGTTTCTCCAAAAGTTATTCCTATTTCCTAATCCCCAGTCCCTAATCCCTAACAAAAATGCCTCCCGTATGAGAGGCGTTTATTTTTTTACGAATTCTGATAGCCGATAGCTCGAAGCTTTTTAATTGCGGCGGGCAATTTATTCATAACATCCGATGCGATTAAGCCTTCCGCCTTTTCTTCAGCCGCGAAATTGCCTGCAGTTCCTTGCAACCAAACGCCCGTCAACGGAGCAAAAGGAGTTTGTTTCATAAGTCCTGCAATCGCGCCTGCCAATACGTCACCGCAACCGCCCGTTGCCATTGCGCTGTTGCCGAGCGGCGAGATAAAAATTTCTCCGTTCGGATAGCCTATTATTGTCGTCTCGCATTTTGCAACGATAATTGCTCGATAAGCCTGCGCGGCTCGTCTGACTTCGGGAATAAGCGCGGGACGAAGTTTTTCAATCGGAATATTCAGCAACGCGGAAAGTTCGCCCAAATGCGGAGTGAGTATCGGAATTTGTTTGCAAGCTTTAAGTTCGTCAGCTTTGCCGTTGAAAGGATAAATCGCGTCGGCGTCAAGTATCAGCGGCTTATCAACCGTCGAAACGATTTTCTTAACAAGTTCGCCCGTCTCGCGTTCGCGACCGAGTCCGCAACCTATTAAAATCGCGTCAACTTTTTCTGCCAAGTCTAAAATTTTTTCAGCCGCCTTATCGCCGCCGATTATCCCTTGCTTAACTTCGTCAAGCGGAGCCGTCATGACTTCGGTTAATTTGACTTCGTAAATCGAATTGAGACTTTCGGGCGTTGCCAATGTCACGAGTCCCGCGCCGACTTTCATGGCACTCATTGCCGCCAAACTTGCCGCGCCCGTCATGCCTTTTGAACCCGCTACGATTAAAATTTTCCCGCAAGTTCCTTTATGCGAATCTTTAGGACGAGCGGGCAGGAAAGTTAATGCAAGTTCGTCGTCAACCAGCGTTTGATGAATTTCTCCGTTCAAAAGTTCGGTTGGAATCCCGATATTGTCAACGATAAGTTTTCCGACGTAAGACGCACCGGGACAAATATAATGCCCGATTTTGGGCAAGCCGAGCGCAACGGTACAATCAGCTTGCATAGCCGCTTCGCCGACCGAGCCGCTGTCCGATTCGACGCCCGAAGGAATATCAATCGCTACCGTAACTTTTTTGGCGGCATTGACAAGCCGAATCAATCGAAGTGCACTCGGACGAATTTGCCCGCTGAAACCCGTACCCAAAATCCCGTCAACTACCGCGTCCGAAAATCTCAACGTCACTTGCAAACGTTCCCAAGCTCTGTCGCTGTCGAGTTGCTGAAGTTCAACGCCCATGCCGCGCAGAATTTTCATCTGAACATTAAGCGACGCCGTCCGATGATCTTTTTCGCCGAGCAGAAAAATTTTCACGCGTGCTCCCGCATTTGCCAAATAACGAGCCGCCGTCAATGCGTCGCCGCCGTTATTGCCGCTACCCGCCAATATGCAGACGCTTTTTTTTGCAACACCGCCCAATAAATTTTTAGTCGCCTCAAATACCCGATGTCCCGCGCTTTCCATTAGCGACAGTTCCGGCAAGCCGTATTCTTCGACTGCGCTCTTGTCTATGTCATGCATTTGTTTTGCCAATGCCACTTTCATACAAAACTTTCCTCCAAAATTTTATTCCAATACACAAATTGCCGTCGCAAATTCCCGCGAGTGACTCAAGCTTACAGAAATTTTCTTAACGCATTTATCATCAGCCAAACTTTTTGCCTTCCCGCGCAGATTGATTTTGGGAGCACCCAAATAATCTTTGACTGTTTCAACGTCTTTGAGACTAGTGAAAATCCCTGTCCCCAATGCCTTGAAAAAAGCCTCCTTAGCGGCAAACCTTGCGGCATAGGAGGCGGCGGAATTTTTTCCGCGACTTTCGCAATAATCTTGTTCAATTTCTGTGAAGACATTATCTCTAAAAATTTTCTTGCCAACAGCTTTTTTTACGCGCTCAATCTCAATAATGTCAGTGCCCAGCCCGATAATCATTTTGCTACCAAATCCGCGTCGGTTTGTGCCTTAAAACCCTCATTGGGATTGAAAGTAAGCGACCTCGCAATAAGAATTTCCACGCGGCGATTTTTCTGCTTATTCTCATCGCTGTCATTCATGGCTATGGGGCGATATTCGCCGTAACCTATCGCGGAAAATCTCGCGGGATTGAGATTGTTGTTAATCGACAGCAAATATTTCATGAACGTTAAAGCGCGTGTCGAACTCAACTCCCAGTTCGAGGGGAATTGCGCCGTGTTAATCGGGTCGGTGTCCGTGTGTCCCGATATTAAAACTCGTTCGGGAACTTCAGCCAATAAGCCCGCCACTATCGGACCGATTCGCTGTGATTCCGGAACCAAATCTGCAGAACCCGAAGGGAATAAAGCCTTTTCCCTTATCCGAATCATCAAGCCTTCTTCTTGCAACTCGGTAGACAATTCATCTTGCAAATTGTTTTCGCGAATGTACTCTTCAAGTCGCTGTTGCAAATCCTGCAGTTGTTGATTCTCTTGCAGATAAGCCGCGTTGCCCGCGTCCTCCGAAGTAATTATTTCGCGTTGCATGCTGTTGCTGGGTCCGGCTTTATCGAAGAATGAAGGTCCGCCCAAATTAAATGCCGCCGTAAATGCCTGCGCCATCTGTACAAGTTTCGTTTGGTCGGTCTGCGAAATCGCAAACAAACATATAAACAAAGCCAACAATAACGTCATCAAATCGGAGTAAGGCAGGAGCCAAGCCTCACTGGCTTCTTCTTCGTGCTTTTTAGCATGTTTCTTTTTAGCCAAATTTTACCCCTCCTTGAGTGCCTCGCGTTCGGTTTGAGGAATGTAAATCATCAATTTCGATTCAATCTGAGTCGGCGAATCGCCCGCTTGCAACGATAAAATTCCTTCCATAATCATGCGCTTATGCCCGACTTCATTTTCTGATTTGATTTTGAGTTTGTTGGCAAAGGGCAACCACAAAACGTAACCCGTAAAGATACCCAGAATCGTTGCGACGAACGCCGCCGCGATTGAGTGACCGAGTTTGTCAATATCATTCAAGTTACCAAGAGCCGCGATAAGTCCGACGACCGCGCCCAAAACGCCCAGCGTAGGAGCATAAGTTCCCGCTTGCGAGAATATCGAGCGCATTTCAGCATGACGCTGTTCCATGATTGCAAGTTCGGCATCCAAAACCGATTCGACAAATTCGGGATCCATACCGTCGATAACCATACTCAAACCGTTTTTAAAAAAAGGATCCTCAATGCTTTCTACGCGGCTTTCCAAAGCCAGAATACCTTCGCGGCGAGCAAGTTGCGATAAGTCAACAAAGGTTTTAACCAATTCGCCTTTACTTTGCTCTTCATTGCCGCGCAGTAAAAGTTTAAAGAGCGTCGGAACTTTCGACATTTGCTCCATTGTAAAAGCATTGAACAAACAGGCAATGGTTCCGCCGATGATTATCAAGAACGCGGCGGGGTTATTCAATGCAGTCAACGGCGCACCCTTGAGAATCATGCCGACGAAAACGGAAATTATTCCGCCCACTAACCCTATTACTGTAGATTTTTCCAAAATCAGCTTCCTCCTCCTGTCTTAGAGCTGAAAACTTACACGCTAAAAATTTTTCGGTCATGCCGAATCGCTAAGTTCCTGTTCAATGCAAAAAAAAAAAATCCTGCCGCCGCTAAATTTTTTTGAAAGATTTACGCCCCGAATAATTGCGCTTGATTTTGATATGGAAAATTTGTATACTGCAAAAAAAGTGGTCAGTGGAGAGTGGTCAGTGTTCAGTGGACAGTGGTCAGCTGTCAGAAAAAGCAAATCTTGAAAGCTGACAGCTAAAAGAGGAGTGTAGAAAGTGATTTTGGTTGACAGGAACACAAAAGTTATAGTGCAGGGTATTACGGGCAAGGCGGCGACTTTTCATACCAAACAGATGATTGCTTACGGTACAAATATCGTCGGCGGAGTGACGCCCGGTAAAGCGGGGCAAACGGTCGAAGGCGTTCCCGTTTTCAACACGGTTGAGGACGCAGTCAAAGCGACGGGCGCAACGGCGTCTGTTATTTATGTACCGGCGGCATTCGCGGCAGATTCGATTCTTGAGGCAGTCAACGCGGAACTTGATTTGGTCGTCTGCATTACCGAACACATTCCGGTTTTGGATATGGTAAAAGTTCGTCGCTACATGTACGGCAAAAAAACGCGGCTTATCGGTCCGAATTGTCCCGGCATTATGACGACGGGCGAGGCTAAACTCGGAATTATTCCTGCAAATGTTCAGAAGAAAGGGCACGTCGGATTAGTTTCGCGCTCCGGAACTTTGACTTACGAGGCGGCTTTTCAACTCATGAATGCGGGAATAGGAATTACGACTTCGGTCGGAATCGGCGGAGATCCGATTAAGGGCATGGATTTTATCGACGTGCTGAAACTTTTCAAGGAAGACGACGATACCAAAGCCGTTCTAATGATTGGTGAAATCGGCGGCGACGCTGAAGAAGATGCGGCTCGTTGGATTGCGGAAAATATGCCCGAAAAACCGGTTGCGGCATTTATTGCGGGTCGTCAAGCTCCTGCGGGTAAACGTATGGGACATGCGGGCGCGATTATCAGCGGCGGCAAAGGTACGGCGGCAGATAAGATTAAAGCTCTTAACGCAGTCGGAATTGAAGTTGCGGATACCGTTGCGCATATCGGCGATACTGTCGTTGAAACTCTGAAACGCGCAGGCATTTACGAAATTTGCCACACATGCTGAGAAAAATTTTTCGATAAAAAAATCTCCTCGTCAAACGGCGGGGAGAAATTTTTTTGCAAAGATAGTTTATTTCATGGCGGAACAGATTTTTTCGGCTAAGCCGTGCATTTTTTCAAAGGAAGTCGAACAAGCCGCAACTCTTATTCCCAACTTCAACGGGACGGCAAAAATTAAATCGCCATGCAGTTTTCGACAAACTTCGGCGGGATTTTCGGCGGGTATCGCGATAAAAAATCCTCCCTTGTAAGGAACAATCCGCAAGCCGCAAGCCGCCGCCTCTTCAACGAAAACATCTGCGCGGCGTTTAACCATTTGATAAAGTTCACTGCGCTCCGCCTCGTATTTGGCTTGAATCTCTTTATCCGCATTGAGCTTGACTAATAAAGCTTGCGCCCCGCGATTGACATTCGACCAAGCCGCTCGACAAGAATATTTGCTGACGTTTTTAAATTCGTCAATAATTTTCTCGTTCGCCGAAATGCCGATAAGCGCGCCCGTCCTCTGTCCGTAAAATGTGTAACTCTTCGACATGCTGAACGCTACCATTACAAAAAAATTTTCGGGCAGGTTGGAAAATTTTTTCATGAAAGCGCGACTCTCATTCTTTTCGCCCGCAAAATCAATATAGGCAATGTCGACAAGCAACGAAATTTTTTTGCCGCTCGAAATCTGCGCGGAAAGCACTGCAAGAATTTTATCCCATTCGTCGTCGCTGATTGCGTAACCCGTCGGATTATGCGCGGGCGTGTTGAGAATCACGAGCAAAGATTTCTGATTCTTCAACAGAGCGTCGACCTTAACCGCAAAATCGTTAATGTTAAAGTTCAAAGCGTCGTCAAAAAGTTTAAAAGTCTCAAGGCGTTTGCCCGTCTCGTTACAAATTATATCGTAAGTGCCCCAACGCCAATCGGAAGTCAAAACCGCTTCGCCGCGCTCGGCATAGTTGGCTATCGCATGATGAATCGCGCCCGTGCCGCCCGCCGTCGCCACTGCACCGAAATATCCTTCGGGCTTGTTGTCGGCAAAAGTCAAATCAATTACCGCATTCATATAATCGGGCAATCCCGAAATCGGCGCGTAGGCAACCAGCTCCGACATTTCCATTGAGCGGAAAACTTCTTCGACGGTTGAAAGTGTCGCAAGTTTGCCTTCCTCATTCAAGACTACTCCGATTGTCGCATTGGTGATTTTTTCCTTTCCGTGAATTTTTATTGCCTCGTTGCAAGCTTGATTCGCGTCAAAGATTGCGTCTTTTAACTTCCTGCCCGCCGCGTGTGTTGCTGTCATATTTAAAAGCCTCCAAAATTTTTTCTTTGCGTGTCGGTAAACTCAAAATCTGCATACCGGCACGCATAAATTTATA
This sequence comes from Selenomonadaceae bacterium, assembly GCA_017554285.1. Classification (GTDB taxonomy): domain Bacteria; phylum Bacillota; class Negativicutes; order Selenomonadales; family Selenomonadaceae; genus Quinella. Next base: position 28,897 of record JAFZIQ010000058.1, on the reverse strand, counting down.
ATCAAACGCCGTTTTCTTCATTGATATAGCGTTTGCCTTCTTCAACAAGTTTGTCATAAAGTTCCATTGCTTCGGCGTGATGAGATTTTATATACTCCTCAGCTTTTTGTTTTTCCGATTCCGAAGAATTGCTGTCTCTGAGGATATTGCCTGCCGTCTCAAGTTCCTTTGCAACTTTTCCGACCTGTTCTCCGCCTATGGAAAGCGCGGTTGACTTCAAGCCGTGAATAAAAATAGTATAATTTTTCCAGTCGCCGTTTTCAAAAGCCTTTTGGATTTTTCCTTGTTTCTCGTCCTTGAGATTGCAAAACATTTCCAAGACGCTCCTAAACATATCTTCTTCGCCGTTGCTGTATCCCAAGCCCACAGCGATATTCAGATATTTGTAATTTGCTTGCGACTGTTCGGATTGAATCGGCACTTCAACATTGTCTTTAAAAGAACCTTCCAACTTTTCTTTAGGCAAATAATCCAACAGCATTTCCTCAAGTTTGTCGGGATTAATCGGCTTGGTCAAATAATTATCAAATCCTGTTGAAAGATACTTTTCCCTTGCTCCCGATATTGCATTTGCCGTTAAGCAAATCATCGGCGTCGTAAGATTCGGATTGTCTTTCTGCGCCCTTAATTCTCGCAGAGTTTCGATACCGTCCTTATCCGGCATCATATGATCCAAAAATACAATGTCGTACTTATTATTTTGAGTTAAAATAAGTCCTTCGTCGCCGCCCGTTGCCGTGTCAATTTTTATCCTCGTTTGCTTTAAGAGATTCTTGAAAACCATAAGATTCATTTGATTATCATCGACGACCAAAACTTTTGCTTTGGGAGCGCGGAATTTCTCTTTGTATTTGCCATGTTCGATAAGCGATTTCTTATAAGCAGTCTCATAATCGCCGAGCGGCTCCCATTTGATTACTTTCTGCTTTAACTCAAAGGAAAATTTCGTTCCCAAACCGTAAACGCTTTCGACTTTAAGACTGCTTTTCATCAAGTACAGCAAATTCTTGGTAATCGCCATGCCGAGTCCCGTGCCCTCAATATTCCGATTGCGTTTTTCCTCAATACGTTCAAACTCGGCGAACAATTTCTTGAGGTCTTCCTGTTTAATGCCAATTCCCGTGTCCTTGACGGAAACAAGCAGAATTACGCTGTCAGGCTCTTCTTCAATGCGTTTAAATCCTATGGAGAAAGTCACAATGCCCTTTTCCGTGTATTTGACCGCGTTTGTCAGAATGTTGGTGATAACTTGCTTGATTCGGACTTCATCGCCGTAAAGCATTTTAGGCAACTTTTTATCAAACTCAAGCGATAAAACCAGTCCTTTATTCTCCGCCTTGTTTTGAATCATACTTACCAAGTCATTAATCAGAGAGGACAGGTCGTAATCCACAGGTATAATCTCTATCTTTCCGGCTTCAATCTTTGAGAAGTCCAGAATATCGTTGATTAGCCCCAAAAGCGTATTGCCAGCGGTCTTGATACTTTCCGAATACGATATAATTTCCGAGTCGTTACATTCCCTTAAAATGATTTCGTTCATGCCCAAAATTGTATTGATGGGAGTACGTATTTCGTGGGACATGTTGGAGAGGAACGAAGATTTTGCCTCACTCGCGGCAAAGGCACGTTCGGAAAGATTAAGCAACTCATCGCGTTCTTTTTTTTCCTTGTCAATATCCTCAACAAGCCAAAGCACATTGGAAACAATACCGTTCTTCAAACGTTGCGAGGCGATAAAACGAATTCTTCGCCACTTTTGGTTTATATTCTGATATTCAATCGCTACGGTATCGGAATCTTTCAGACGGTCATTTAAGGTATCAAGTTTTATAAATCTGAGTGTATCGTCCAGAGATATTTTGTTTACCCTTTGCCGTATAATCGCCTCCAACATGGAGCTTGCACTTTTATATTCTTCCTTTGATAAGGAGTTTGTATCCGTCGATTGTATTTCCTTAAAAGTGTCTTCGATAACATCTATGTCGTAAACAGACAGATAAATATTTGAGAGTGAGGAAAGTTGTTTATTCAACTCTTTTGCCATGCTGTATCTTTGATTTGACTTGTTGAGGATATAGGAAAGAATGAACACGATAATAATTACGACCACTATTGTTATTATCAAGAGAATCTTTAACGGCGTGAATATCTTCGTTGCATTTTTTACTGTCAGACACCGCCAGTTATTTTCAATCTTCTCGGAGTAAACAATATAATGCTCGTCCTCATAATCAAACTCAAAGAAATCATTATCGGCGTTTTGGGCGTTGTCCAAAATTACAGCCCAAAAGTTATCTTTTTCATCGCTGTAATTCTTTCCGATCTCATCTTTTTCCGAGTGGGCAACGACCATATTCCGACTGTCCAATATAAATTCGTAATCGGACTTGCCTGTTTTAACGGATTCTTCGGTGATATTTTGCACTTGGTCAAGGACTATATCCATAGCCACAATACTTTTGCTGTCGACGAGCCTTTTTGAGATTGTCATAGTGATTTTTCCGGTCTGTGCGTCGAGATAAGGATCTATCAGCGTTATATTTCCGTTGTTTTCTACTGTCTTTATATACCAAGGGCGTTCAGTCGGTACAAAACTTTCGTCCGGAACCCAACCCGCGCCGTCGAGATATTCGCCTTTGATATAAGCATAAAGTCCGGTCGTGTTTTCAAAAACGGTGCTGGTTACAGCTGTGGATTGTCCCACCAAGTAATCAAGTATTTCTTTGTTGGTTTTATTATTCTTGAGCATTCCGTCTATCGTGTATGCCGTCAGCTTAATTGCGTCAATGCTTGTGGAAAGATAATCGTTGAGATAATTCTTTGACTGTATGGCGGCTGATTGTCCGTTTTTGATAATGCTGTCACGAGTTTGATTATAAAGCATGTTGTAATACAGCAATACAACGCCGACAAAGAATGTGATTACGAGCGTAGAAATTAAAAGTTTTTTTATGTTGGCGCGTTTTTTTTCGTTCATCACACTTTTTGTTTCTGTAATCTGATTCATGACTTCCTCCACATTAATCGAACAATCAGAGAAAATTATTGCTTGCCGTCACTTATAATCTGCAGACAGCCTCAAGATAAGTTACGGTTATTATAGAAAAGTCGCGTCAAAAAATCAATGAAGAAAAAGGAACGTGCAAATTGTATTCAAAATTCTTTCCTCCAAAATGTAATTGAAATCCTTCAAAGCCTCGCCGTTAAGCATGAAAACAAAACCGCTTTTGGTATTCGGAATAAAATAAATTCCCGATAAAAGCCCGAACGCCTCGCCCGTATGACCGATTAAATTTTCTTTACAGCCGTGAACGCCCAGCCCGTAAGATAATATCGCTCCGTCGCAAGTGTCGCCGTTATGATTCTTATAAACCCAGTGAGGCTTCAACATTTCTTCGACAGATTTTTTACTCAAAATTTCTTTGCCGCGATAAGTGCCGCCGTTCATAAGCATTTCCAAAGCGTGAGCCAATTCTTCAAAAGAAATTCTCAAGCCGCCTTGCGGAGAAAATACAGTTGCATTTGTTCCGACGCGATAATCTTTTAAATCGTATTCTTGCCGAAAATTTTTGTCGTAAGCATTTTGAAGAGAAATTGTATCCCGCGCAGGTTGCCGACCTTTGGAGTCGTCGATTTGCCCGTACCAGTCGCCGAATTCGTCCCAAATGCCTTGAGGATTTTCTTTACGATAACTCGTTCCCAGCATTTCAAATTCCGCTCGGTCAAAATTACTCGGCACATAATCTGCGCGGGCGTCGAGTTGCTTTAAAATGTTTTTCTTCTGCCAAATGTCAAATCGCTCGCCCGTCACGGATTCAATTATCGTCCCCAACAGTCCGTAATTCAAATTGCAATACGTAAAATATTCGCCGACCTTTTCTTCGGCAAAGTGAACGCCGCCTTCCCAAAATTCGCCGCTCGGATAAAAAAATTCTTTAACGCTTACTTCGGGCGGTATGCTGTAAATTTTTCCGTCGCGCAGTGATGAAGTATGACTTGCCAACATTCGCGCCGTAATTTTTTCTCGCGGCTGATTCGGATTGCGCAATGTGAAATTTAAATATTCGCTTATGTCCGCGTCAAGATTTATTTTTCCTTGCTCGACCAGTTGCAACAGGCTGAAAATCGTAAACATTTTGGAGACAGACGCCGCTCTGAATCGCGTTTGACGAGTGACGGGCTTTGAACTCTCGATAACTCGCCGCCCCAAAAACTTTGAATAAATTTCTTCGCCGTCCTTGTAAACGATAACGCCCAATCCCGGTGTTTCAATCGCCGAAAATTCTTCGTCCAAATGCATTTCATATTTTCTCCATTCAGCTTGACATTCTTTAATTCGCTTTGATATTATACCAGAAAATTTTCAGGGAGGTATAGAATTTTTGGACAAAGCATTTTACATTTCGGAGATTGACGATAAAATTTTTGCAAGAATCGACGGCAAATCTTACAAAAAAAATTGTCCCATACCATTGGAGACTTTACGTTATCTGCACGTCCTGCATAAAAATTTAAGCGGCGAAACTTTAGAGGGCGAATTAATTTGTAACGTTAAGATTGCCGAGCCGTTGCTTGAGATTTTTAAAAAGCTTTTCGCGGAGAATTATCCGATTGAAAAAATTCGTTTGATTGACGAATACGACGCCGATGACGAACTTTCGATGCGCGACAATAATTCTTCGTGTTTTAATTTCCGCTACGTCTCATTCACGAACAGAATTTCTCTGCACGGCTACGGAATGGCGGTTGATATTAATCCGCTTTACAATCCGTATATCAAAACCGTTGACGGCAAAAAAATTATCGCGCCCGATAACTCGGCAGACTTTGAAGACCGTACTAAAAATTTTCTTTATAAAATTGACGCGGACGATTTATGTTGCAAACTTTTTAAGGAACGCGGCTTTTTATGGGGCGGCGATTGTTGGGACGACGAAAAAGATTATCAGCATTTTTTTATTGAGGAAGGGGTTATCAGATGAAAAAGTTTTTTAGTGGTCAGTGGAAAGTGGTCAGTGGTAAGGGGTCAGGGGTCAGTGGAAAGTGGAAAATTTTTTTCTTGGCACTTTTCACTTTTCACTTGTCACTTTTCATGACGGGTTGCGGCGGCTCCGATTCTGCGGGCGACGGCAAATTAAGCGTCATGCTCGGTTCAAATGTTGTCTCGCTCGACTCCGCGCAGGCTACCGATTCTGCGTCTTTTGAAGTTATTGCAGATTGTATCGATGGCTTAATGCAACTCGATTCCGAAGGTAAAGTTATTCCCGCGCTCGCCGAAAGTTACGACGTTTCGGAAGACGGCAAGACTTATACTTTCAAACTGCGCGATGCCAAATGGGCTAACGGCGACGACGTAACGGCTGAAGATTTTGTATTTGCTTGGCGTCGTCACTGCCAAAAGGCTGAGGAATATTCCTACATCATGGGAAATACCGTTGCTTGCGTTAAAAATGCCGACGCAGTTATCAAGGGCGACGACCCGAAAAATTTAGGCGTTTCAGCTCCCGATAATAAAACTTTTGTCGTTGAACTCGACGCGCCTGTTCCGTTTTTCTTGTCGCTTATGTGCTTTCCGACTTTCTACCCCATTAACGAAAAATTTTATAACACTGTCGACAGCGGCAGTTACGGCACAAGCCCCGAAACTTTTTTATCGAACGGTGCCTTTGCTTTAACGAGCTACATTCCCGGTACGGCAAATATCCAACTTAAGAAAAATGATTCTTATTGGAACGCCGCGCAGGTTTCGATTGACGGTTTCCAATATCAAGTCGTCTCTTCGTCCGATAACGCGCTGACTTCTTTTAAAAACGGAACTCTTAACGTTGTCAGCATTAACGGCAATCAAGTCGAACACGTCAAGAAAGACGCCGAACTTTCCAAAAATCTGAATTCGTTCCCGTCGGGTTATCTGTATTATATTTCCTTTAACCAAGACGCCAAAAATCATCATGCGGGCGCACTTGCCAACGTCAATCTTCGCCTTGCGATTTCAAATGCAATCGACCGCGAATCACTTGTTGATAACTTTGTAATGAGCGGCGCAAAGGCAACTTATACCGCCGTTCCCGTCGAATTCGCGCCCAATGCTAAGACAGGAAAATTCTTCGCCGAGAATCAAAAACAATTTGCCGATTATGTAGGTTTTAACGTTGATAAAGCGCAAGGATTTTTGAAGGCGGCTAAAAGCGAACTCGGCAAAGAGAGCTTTGAACTCAATCTGATTTATTCCAATGACGGCGACAGTGCTGCAAAAGTTGTTCAAGCTGTTAAGTCTCAAGTCGAAGAGAATTTACCCGGCGTTATTGTGAATCTTCAACCCATGCCCAAAGCCGAATATCTCAGCAACATTACTTCAAACAACTACGATATAGCTTTGGTTGACTGGGCACCCGATTATAACGACCCGATGACTTTCCTGACACTTTGGACAACGGAAGGTTGCGAGATTGCCGAGCATTGGAGCAACGCCGATTACGACAAGATTATTACAGATTGTTCTACGGGCGACCTTGCCGCTGATTACGATGCTCGTTGGGACGCAATGTATAATGCCGAAAAGATTTTGCTTGAAAACGCTGTAATTGCTCCGCTGTACACCAATGCCAATACGGTTTTGATTTCGCCGAACGTTACGGGAATTGATTTCCATTCCGTCTGTATCGACCGCGTTTATAAAAATGTAAAGCTCCAATGAGATGACGAAATACATAACGAAACGAATTTTAATGTCGGTGCTTACGCTGTTCGCAATAATTTTCGTGCTGTTCGTGCTGATTCGGATAATGCCCGGGGATCCGTTCCCTGTGGAGCGCATGTCGGCAGAAATGATTTTGCAAAAGCGCGAGGAACTCGGACTTAACAAACCGATTCTTGTACAGTTCGCGGATTATTTTTCAATGTTGATGAGCGGAAGTTTCGGCAACGGGACTTCCCTCTACAACGGCGCACCGATTAAACCGATATTGACGGCGTGTCTTATAAATTCATTTAAAATCGGCGTGCTGTCGATAATGTTGGGAACGATAGTCGGATTGACGATTGGAATAGTTGCGGCACTCAATCGCGGAAAATTTTTGGACGGATTTTGTACAGTCGTTTCGATTTTGGGCGTGTGCATTCCGTCCTATGTTTTTATGATTTTCCTGCAATATTTTTTCTCGTATAAAATTCCGTTCTTCCCGTATTTTTTCGACCCGTCAAAATTTTTATTCTCGGCGATAATGCCGGCGATGTCGTTGAGTTTGTTCGCGACTTCGACGATAGCACGATTTACGCGTAACGAGATGATTGAAGTACTCAACAGCGACTACGTTAAATTGGCGGAGTCGAAAGGGCTTTACGGCTTTGAACTGATTCGCAAGCACGTCTTTAGAAATGCGCTGATACCGATTGTAACGGTTATCGCGCCGCTGGTTGTCGATTTACTTACGGGCGCAATGGTTATCGAAAAAATTTACGGGATAAACGGCGTCGGCAAGTTAATGGTTGACGCGATAGCGGGGCAGGGCGTCGATTACAATTATGTTTTGGCGTTGGGAATAGTATTTTCGGCGTTGTATATCGGCGCAATGTTGGTGCTCGATATTCTTTACGGGATAATCGATCCGCGAATCAGATTGGCGACGAAGGAAGGCTGATTATGGAAAATTACACGCCGCAGAGCGAAGACTTTGAATTTATTACGGACAGAGATATAACTGTCGATAAAAATTTTGCCTCGCAGGGATATTGGAAAGGCGTTGCGATTCATTTTTTCCGCAATCGATTTGCCGTCGTCGGACTGATTCTTGTTGCCGCGATAATTATTTTTGCTGTCTTTGCTCCGATTGTTAGTTCATACGGCTATCAAGAAATTATTTCGGTGACCGATTCGGCGGGCAAAGAAATCACTGCCAAAAGTTTATATCCGCAAATCGCAGGTTCCGCGCAGAATTTATTTTCGGACAGGACTTTTATATTCGGTACGGACGATATGGGGCGCGATCTTTGGACTCGGACTTGGCAAGGAGCGCGGGTTTCGTTGATAATTGCGTTCGTGGCGATTTTTATTGATATGTTAATCGGGATGAGTTACGGGCTTATATCGGGCTTTTTCGGCGGAATGGTCGATAATATTCTGCAACGGTTCATAGAAATTGCGGGCAGTATCCCGACGCTGGTAATCATTTCGATTCTGGCGATTTTCATGGATAAAGGAATCGGGCTGGTTATCGCGTCGTTGCTGATAACCGAATGGATTCCCATGAGCAAAATAGCCCGCGCAGAATGTTTAAAGATAAAGGAACGCGAATATGTTTTGGCGAGTCGGACGCTCGGCGCGGGGAGTTTCCACATAATTTTTAAGCAAATACTCCCGAACACAATCGGTCCGATAATTACTCAAGTCATGTTTTCGATACCGGTTGCGATTTTCACGGAGGCATTTTTAAGTTTCGTAGGCGTCGGAATAGTTTTGCCGCAATGTTCAATCGGTTCGCTGATTGAGGCGGGCTTTAACAATGTAACGATATTGCCTTATCAAATTTTGCCGCCGATTTGCGTTTTGGCAATTCTGATGCTGGGCTTTAATTTAATCGGCGACGGATTCCGCGAGGCATTGGCTCCGAAACTTGAGGATATGTAGGGATTTTCAACTTTTCTTTTGCTGCGCCCAAAAGAAAAGTTTGCAAAAGAAAAGGGCGAAGGACGCCGCTTTTCACATCACGTGAAAAACGCGGCGCGGCGCACGTCCATGTGCGCCGTCTTTTCGCCAACTTTAAGGGGTTGCTATGGAAAAAATTATTCTCTCAGTTAAAAATCTGGATATAACGTTTAGGACGAACGCGGGAAATATCCATTCGATTAGGGGCATTAATTTTGATTTGCCGCTCGGAAAGACGGTTGCACTTGTCGGCGAAAGCGGCTCCGGAAAATCTGTTACCATGAAGGCGGTTACGGGGCTTTTGGACAGCAACAGCATTATCAACAGCGGGCAAATTATTTATAACAATGTCGACCTCCTTAAGATGACTAAAAAAGATTTGCGCCAAAAAATTAACGGGCAACAAATCGCAATGGTATTTCAAGACCCGATGACGAGTTTGGATCCGACTATGCAAATCGGAGATCAGATTATGGAGGGAATGTTTCTTCATAAAAAAATTTCTAAGGAAGACGCCCGCCGCCGCGCGGTTGAACTTTTAAATTTGGTCGGGATAATCGACGCCGAAAAGCGCATGAAAAATTATCCGCACCAACTTTCGGGCGGAATGCGTCAACGTGTTGTAATTGCCTGTGCATTATCTTGCGAGCCGAAAATTTTAATCTGCGACGAACCGACGACCGCCCTTGACGTTACTGTTCAAGCCCGCATTTTGAATTTGATTAAGGATATTCAGGAGAAAATGGGCTTGTCGGTAATTTATATCACTCACGATTTGGGCGTCGTGGCGAAGGTTGCCGATTATGTCAACGTCATGTATGCGGGCAAAATTATTGAAGTCGGCACGGTTGAGGAAATTTTTTATGACCCGCGTCATCCGTACACTTGGGGCTTGTTATCGGCAATGCCGGATTTGGAGACGGACGACGACCGCTTATATTCAATTCCCGGCAGTCCGCCGAATCTTTTACATGAACCTAAGGGCGACGCCTTTTCTGCGCGGAATAAATTTGCAATGAAGATTGACGAGAAAGCCGAGCCGCCCATGTTCAAAATTTCTGAAACGCATTATGCGGCTACGTGGCTTTTACACCCCGACGCGCCGAAAATCGAATTGCCAAAAGAATTGAAGTCGCGATTAATGCGTTCGAGAAAGGCGGCTAATTATGATTGAGCCTCTTCTTAAAGTGAAAAATCTTCGTCAGCATTTTAAAATCTCGCGCAGTTTTACGGTTAAAGCTGTCAATGATGTTTCGTTTGAAATTAATGCAGGCGAAACCTACGGACTTGTCGGCGAATCGGGGAGCGGCAAAACCACAATCGGGCGCAGTATCATCAGACTTTACGACCCGACCGACGGCGAAATCATTTTCAACTACAGAAAAATTTCCGGCGAACTTGATAACAAAACGCGCCGAATGCTCAGGAAAAATATGCAGATGATTTTTCAAGACCCGATGAGCAGTTTGAATCCGCGTAAAAAAATAGGCGATATAATCGGCGAGGGACTGGACATTCATAAAATTTATTCGACGCCTAAGGAGCGCAACGAGATTATCGGAGAGATTTTAAAGAAAGTCGGCTTATCTCCCGCGCACGCCGAAAGGTATCCTCAACAATTTTCGGGCGGACAACGTCAACGCGTCGGGATAGCTCGCGCCCTTGTCATGAATCCGAAACTTATCATTGCCGACGAATGCATTTCGGCTTTGGACGTTTCGATTCAAGCGCAAGTCGTCAACCTCATGAAGGATATTCAAGACGAAACCAACTGCGCGTATCTTTTCATTGCGCACGATTTGAGCATGGTTAAATACATTTCGGACAGAATCGGCGTCCTGCACAAAGGTTATCTGGTTGAGACGGGCACAACCAAAGAAATTTTTTCTAATCCGATTCATCCTTATACGCAAAGTTTATTGTCAGCCGTGCCGCAACCTAATCCCGCAATCGAAAAAAATCGGCAACTCATAACTTACAATTCCGATAAAGTAAATTATGAGAATGCCGCAATGCTTCAGATTAGCGATACTCATTTTGTTATGGAGTGCTGAGATTTCCTTTTACAAAGTGCGGGTATTTTTTAAGGAAATCTTTCAGTGCAGGTAATTTTATATTGTTCACGTCGCAAGGTACAAATTTGGCGGGCGTGTGAAAATATTTCCCGTTCGCCATAGCCTCTTCGACAAATTTTTTATCAAGATATTTTTTATCGACGGCGGAAAGTTCGACGCATTCGACTGCCGCCGCCATTTTTTTTATAACTTTATCGACGCCGCCCATATTTGAGAAATGCCAGCCGCCTTCGACTATTCGCGGCAAAGTCTCACGGACATTCCTGAAAGCTTGCGGCGATTCCATATGCTTAAATTTTCCAATGACCGTCCCCGACCAAGGCAAATAATTACAAACCCAATCAAAATAATAGCTGTGAAACTTTTGCTGACAACCCAGCGGACTTAAATCTAAAAAAGTCGGAACCCTCATGCCGCTGTGAAATTCAACCAATTTTCCTTTCGTGTAAGGCGTCGTATCATAAAACGCAATAAAATCAACGTGTTTATTTTTATCGGTGAAACTTTCACGAATAGTCTTTATCGTCGCGGGATTTGGAATCTCGTCCGCGTCCGAAATCATAATCAAATCGTCCGGCTCGGCGTCCGTTAAGCCCTTCATAATGCTGTTACGTTGATTATTTTCAATCGACCAATCGCCCACGCCCTTATAAGGTACGACCGATTTATCCATGACGTAATGAATTTTCGGCAGATATTTTTCGTAGTCGCGCAGATGTTCATAAAAATTAAAGGGCTTGGGAATGTTGGCATGAGTTTTATCCGCCTCAACGATAACGAATTTATCCACAACGTCATAAAGACTTGCGAGCCTCAACTCCAAAATTTCCAGCTCATTAAAAAACGTAAAGCAATCGTAAATTTTCATGGGAATAACTCCGAAATCGAATAAGCTAGAAATGCGCAGGCATTTCGTACCGGCGCGGCGTAAAATTCCAAATTACTGGACGGCATGGCGCGTCAGCTGTTCTCTCGCTTTTAAAGCGAGTCCGGAAAGAATTCGTCGTGAATGCTGTTGACAGCCTCCGTAACTTGCGAGCCTTTAACCAAGCAAGAAACACTGATTTCGGACGTGCTTATAATATCAATGTTGACATCTGCGCGGGCAAGTGCGCCGAACATTCTCGCGGCAACGCCCGGACTGCCCAACATGCCTGCGCCGACGATTGAAACTTTCGCCATATCTTCTTCAACCAGAACATGCGCCGCATTAATTTTTTCGCTGGTCGCGCCGATAACTTTTTTTGCCTCAGCCAAATCACTGAGATTAATGGTAAAGACTATGTCATTGATATTTCTGTCGATATTGCGAATGCTTTGAACAATCATATCGACATCAATATTCGCGTCGGCGAGTGCTTTAAAGAGTGTATGGGCTACGCCGGGATTATTCGGCACGCCGATAACGGAAATTTTTGCAACTTTCATATCGTGAGCAACGCCGCGTATTTCAAAATCTTTTTCCTCCACCGTATAATCCTCCCTGATAATCGTACCCGTCTCTTTGGTAAAAGTCGAGCGAACATGAATCGGAATGTTAAAGAATTGCCCCATTTCTACGGAGCGGGGTTGCATAACGCCCGCACCGAGCCGAGCCATTTCCAACATTTCAAAGTAGGTAATTTCTTTCATCTTGCGTGCGCCTTTGACGATTCGCGGGTCGGCAGAATAAACGCCGTCAACGTCCGTAAAAATTTCGCATTCATCGGCTTTGAGTGCGCCCGCCAATGCAACGGCTGAAGTATCCGAGCCGCCGCGACCGAGTGTTACGGGATCGCCGAATTTATCCGCGCCTTGAAAACCGGCTACGACTACGATTTGTCCTTTATTAAGTTCTTCGTGAACGCGCTTGGGCTTTATTCCCAAAATTCTGCCCTTAGTGTGGACGGAATTTGTCCGCATACCGACTTGTGCGCCCGTCAGAGAGATTGCGGGTTGTCCCAATTTTTTAAAAGCCATAGCCAACAGCGCGATTGAAACTTGTTCGCCGGTCGTCAAAAGCATATCCATTTCGCGAGCGTACCGCGCCTTATAAGGTTGAGTATCAATGCCGCTCGCCAGTGTAATTAAATTATCGGTAGTCTTGCCCATTGCCGAGACTACTACGACAATTTTATCATCGGGTTTCTTTTCGGAGAGGATTCTTTGTGCCACAGCCAAAATTTTATCGGTCGTTGCAACTGAAGAACCGCCGAATTTTTTTACAACGAGAGCCATCGTCTGATTTTTCCCTCCATAGAACAGGGAACAGGGATTAGGGAACAGGGAACAGCAAAATCTAATCCCTAATCCCTACTCCCTAATCCCTAAAAATCATCTTCTTGTTGAGCCTTTGGTGCTTTTCTCAGGCGTTTTCTCAGGAGTTTTCGCGGAAGTTTGAGCGGAGGCGGAAGCCGAAGCCGCCAATTCTTGAAGAATTTCGACGAACGCAACTTTCATAACGTCCAGTGCGTCCTTCAAAACCGCGTTATAGAGGTCGCCGCCGTCAACTACGCCGCGTCCGTTTTCCGTGAGGAAAAATTTCTTCGGATGCTCGCCGGATTTCAATGCCTCGTCAATTTTATCCGCAACCATTTTCGCAAGTTGCTCTTTATCCATAAACTGTTCACTCCCAAAATATTTTTCCAAAAATTTTCTACGCGCCTTTAGTTTTTCCTGCCGCAGTGAAATTTTTAATCCCTGTTTAAAGACAAACGCGGAATTTTGTCTTATACTTTATCGCGAGGTGAAACTTTATGAATATGAAGAAAAGAATTTTGGCAGGACTTTTGGGCGGCGCATTACTTTTGACAGGTTCGCAAGCTTTGGCGAATCCTCCCGAAATGCCCGACCGCGACAAATTTTGGGAAGAAGAAGCAAAGGCGCATACGGGCGACCGAGCAAAATATATTTCCGAGAAATACGGCGTTGATTCCGCGCAGGTTGAGGCGGCTTTGAATGACGGAGTTCATTTTGGCGACGTAAAATTTGCGGCGGCTTTGGCTAAACTCAGCGGAAAAAGTTTTTCGGAAGTCTTGGCAATGCGCGTGGATTGGTTTCAAGTAGCCGAGAAATTGGGCGTCTCTCACGAACAACTGAAAGCTTTTTTCGAGCAGGAACGCGATGAACATTTTGCTAAAATGGCGGGCATGGACGCCAAAACCTTTAAAAGTTTGCTCAAAGAAGGTTACGACCCGCATGACATTATGATTGCGGGGAAAATCGCGCAGGAATCCGGAAAAAATGTTAAGAATGTCCTCGACAAGCGCAAAATTAATAATACTTGGGAAGACGTGGCGAAATCTTTCGGCGTTGACATGAAAAAAATTATGCCGCCGCCTCCCCACCCGCAACATATGCACAACAGATAAAAATCCTTTCCCATAAAAAATTTTAGCGACGAGCTTTTAAGCCCGCCGCTTTTTTTATGCAAAAAAGTTTCGAACCGAAATTGACAAAAAAAAAAAATAACTATTATAATGCAGGAAGTAAGGTTAAAATATTTTTCGTTTAAAAGAGGGGGGCAGATTTTATGAACGACTAAAACGGCTGACAATCGTCTCGAAGAATAATTTTAGGTTTTAATTCGATTGGAGGAAATTTTATGGCTGAAAGTTTAACTGGCACGACTGGCAACGACAGCATCAAAACTGACAAATCCGACATAATTATCTTGGGTTATGGCGGCAATGACACGATTTATGCAGGATATAAAAATTCTGTTGGCAGAGACTATGAATCAAACAACGCAACAGTTTATGGCGGCGACGGTCATGATTCAATATCCGTTTATGGAGAAAATGCCTTAATTAAAGGCGGCGAAGGCAACGATAATATCAATATTAATGGTAACGCTGTTTATGTTGACGGTGAAGCAGGTAACGATTACATTCATCATGTTGGCGATAATGGAACAATTTCAGGTGGTGCGGGAGACGATTCGATTTATGCTTATGGAGCCGAGAGAAGCAATAATTTAATCAGTGGAGGGCTTGGCAAAGACACAATCCGTATTTATAGCGGTAATAATCACACAGTTAAAGGTAATGCGGGAGATGATATTATATTTTTGCCTGAAAAAACCGCTGTTCTTATTCAATATGCTAACGGTGACGACAATGATAAAATAACGGGCTTTGACGGCAACGACACACTCAGCATTACGGGAGGCAGTTATACATCTTTGATAAATGGCAATAACGTTATTCTAACCGTAGGTAACGGCAAGATAACTCTGGTCGGCGCAGCGAGCTTATCTTCATTAAATATTGTCAACGACACCACGATAACTGTTAATCCTACAACACCTGCTAATCCAAAGTTAATAACACTTACTGAAGGCAACGATACTCATCAAAATACGATAGAAGGCGCGACTATTCAGGCACTCGCTGGTAATGATTCTATTCGTAACGATGCTAAGAACGTGTCAATCGCAGGTGGAGCCGGCAACGACAGTATTATTACGTGGACAAGCAATAACGTTACAATCGACGGCGGTACTGGAAACAACACGATTTTAGCTTACAGCTATGGTGGAGAAACCAAAAATGTTGTTATAAACGGCGGTAACGATAAAAATTGTGTGGAACTTTGGGGCATCGAGTCCACAATAAACGGTGGTAACGGTAACGACACAATTTTTGTACACGGTAAAAATATTAACATAAACAGCGGTGCAGGCAACGACTCCATTGAAAATTGGAATGACAATGCAGGTCGTTCAGATGACGGCGAAGGCAGGAATTTAATTTTCGCAGGTAATGGAGACGATACTGTCTTAAATTACGGCTCGGATGGCACAATAAACGGCGGCAAGGGCAACGACGTAATAAGATTCAGCTCTCACATTAGAAACAATACCACTTACTACAGCAAGAGAAATGTTATTCAATATAGTTTGGGTGACGGCAATGACATTGTTTATAATTTCGGTGTTACGGATACTCTCAGTATTTCCGGCAGTTCATATTCCCGTGAAGTAAGCGGTAATGATGTGATTGTTACTGTCGGAGAAGGTAAAATAAGTTTAATCGGTGCGGCGAAGTTAGATTCTATAAACATTGCAGGCATAGATCCTTTACTTATTACAGGAACGACGGCTACTGATAAAGTTAAAGAAACTCTCGACAATGCAACGATCAGAACGCTTGGCGGTAACGACAGCATTCGCAATTATGGTGACGGAGTATCAATAGACGGCGGCGCAGATAATGATTCTATTCGCAATTACGGTGACAATGTAATCGTCGAAGGCGGCGAAGGTGACGATTTAATTCGTAATTACGGCGATGACGTGACAATCAGTGGCGGCAAGGGCAACGATACCATCCGAAATTACGCCGAAGAAGTTCTCTTCAAATACACGAACGGTGACGGCAACGATAAAATTTATGGCTTTGATATTAATTCGACTCTCAGCATAGGTGGCGGTTCTTATTCCACTAAAAAAAGCGGTGATGATGTCGTCGTAACAATCGGAGACGGAAAAATTTCGCTTATCGGCGCGGCGAACTTATCTAAAGTTAATATCAAAGGCACAAGTGGCGGTACAACCACTTCGACAACGAAAACCGTCACCAACTCGACAAAATCGCCCGTAACTGTCGCCGCAGACGTTGGAACTATAGACGCCTCGAAAAGGACTAAGGCAGTAAAAATCACAGGTAATGCTCTCGACAATACAATTAGCGGCGGTTCGGCTAATGATTCGATTTATGGCGGTGCAGGAAATGATTCAATCGTTGGCAACGCTGGCAATGATAAACTTTACGGACAAGACGGAGAGGATACGTTAAGTGGCGGCAATGGAAATGATACCTTGACGGGCGGTAACGGCAATGACGTTTTCATTTATTCAGCGGGCAAAGATGTCATAACCGATTATGCGAGCGGCGATAAAATTTCACTCGGCTCGGCAATTTCAAAAGCCTCAATAAGCGGCTCTGATGTCGTATTCACAATCGGTAAAGGTTCGCTCACTGTCAAAAACGGTACCGATAAAAATATCACTTTCGTCGATAATAATGGTAATGAATCGATTAAAAAATATTTGACAACCTTCACGGTAAGTGACTCAACCAAATCGCCTGTAACTGTTGACTCCGCCATTAAAATTATCGACGCTTCAAGCAGGACAAGTGCCGTTAAAATTACCGGCAATGCTCTCGCTAACACAATCAACGGCGGTTCGGTAAACGATTCACTTTATGGCGGTTCCGGCAACGATTCTATTTTAGGAAACGACGGCAATGATAAACTTTATGGTGAAGCAGGAAATGACATTCTGAAAGGCGGCGCGGGTAATGATTCGCTCTGGGGCGGTGCAGGTAATGACACTCTCTGGGGCGATGCGGGCAACGATACCTTCATTTATGCGAAAGGCGATGGCAAAGATGTTATCTGTGATTTCAATGATAACGATATGTTGAAAATCACAGGAACTTTTTCGACCTCTTATAAAAAATCTAAGAAAGAAATTGCGTTCAAGGTCGGTTCAACTGCCAATGCCATTACTCTTAAAGATTTCTCTGCAACTAGTTTCAATATTAACGGCACAAATTACAAAATCAGCGGTTCAAAACTTGTCAAGAAATAGAATCGGCTCATAAAAAATTTTAGCGACGAGCTTATTCAGCCCGCCGCTTTTTTTATGCCGTAACTGCTCCTGCTTTATATCCTGCTTTGTTAATCGCCTCTCGCAACACTTCATCGGGAATTTTTTCTTTTAAGCCGACCTGCGCGGATTGTTTTTCGAGACTCGCCGCCGCTATCGTCACGCCGTCAACTTTTTCCAACGCTTTGACGACCTTATAAATACACTTTTCGCAAGTCATGCCGTCAATATCAATCGTTCGGTGAATCGGAAATTTTTCTATCTTCTCCACACGGGCGCGATAACTTTCATCAAAAGCTTTTTGCATCGAACAATGACCGTTGCAACCCGAGCAATTACCTTCCGAACAACAAGCCGACTCTCCCATGAAAAAACTTCTGTAAATTTTCTTCAGACCGTAGCCGAACGCCGCTGCGATTAATATTCCAAGAATAATTGTAGTTGTCATCATTCAAACCCCAAAAGCTTTCCGCCTTGATAAACTATCAGCGACGCTATCCACGCAACCGCGCAGGTGTATAAAAATGCAAACATCATCCATTTCCAGCTCTGTGTTTCCTTTTTTATCGTTCCGAGTGCCGTTACACAAGGCGAATAAAGTTGCGTGAATACCATAAACGCTATCGCTGTCAATGGTGTAAACGCTCCGCCCATTGAAGTCGCCAATAAAGTCTGTGCAGTGTCTTCTGCGTCTTCAGTTTCGGTTGAAACGTCGTCCGCGCCGTATAAAATCCCTAAAGTCGATACAACTGCTTCTTTAGCCAATACTCCCGTAACTATCGCGGCTCCCGCTTCCCATGTGTCAAAGCCTTGTGCCGCAAAAATCTTTGATGATGCCGTTCCTATACTCGCCAAATAACTTTTATCCATTTCCTCTGTCATTCCGTCCGAATTAAAGTTGCTGAGGAACCATATTAACACCGACATAGCAAAAATTATCGTACCTGCTTTGATTAAATAGCCTTTTCCCTTATCCCACGCCTCAAGTAAAACCGTTTTAATATCGGGCAGTCGATAAGGCGGTAATTCGAGCAGGAAGGTTGATTCTTGACCTTTGAACGTCGTCATGCCTAAAATTTTTGCCATTAAAATTGCCGTAACTATTCCCAGTAAATACATTGCAAAAACTATATTCGCCACATTATCGGGGAAAAACATCGCCGCAAACAATGCAATTATCGGAACTTTTGCATTGCAAGTCAGAAACGGCGTTACCAAAATGGAAATCATTCTGTCTTTATGCGTATCGAGTGCTCGCGCTCCCATTATCGCAGGTACTCCGCAACCAAAGCCCATTATTAACGGCATTATTCCTTTACCGCTTAAGCCTACACGCCTCATTATCGGATCCATTACAAATGCGACTCGTGCCATATAGCCCGTACCGTCCAAAAAGCTCAAGCAGAAAAATAGCGTAAAAATCAGCGGTACAAAACTTAAAACTGCGCCGACGCCTGCGATTATTCCGTCCGAAACGAGCGATTGCATCCAATCTGCAACGCCCGCTTCTGCCATTGCCTCTGCCGCCGCAGGTGCCAATGTTTCTTCAAAAAATTCTCCCAATAAATCTGCCAACGGCTGTCCTATCCAATTAAATGCGATTTGAAACATAAGATAGAATGCCACGACCATTAAGATAAGCGACGAAACTCCATTTGCAAGAACAGAATCCAATTTATCAGTTAAAGTTTTGCCCGCCGCGCTGACTTCAACCGCACTCGCCATTATTTTATCTATCAAATCATACCGCGCAGATATAATTTCCTCTTCAACTCGCGCCGCCGATAAACTGCTGTTTTGTAAGCTGTGAATTTTATTAATATGCTCCTTGATAAGTCGGCTCGGCTCGTAATTCGTCATAACTGCATGGGTGAATACGTCCAAAAGCTTTCTGACGCTTTTATTACTGCGCCCGACCGTATTTGTAACCGGCATTCCGAAGGCTTCTTCGAGTTTTTTCATATCAATTTTAATGCCGTGCCGCTGAGCCTCGTCCATCATGTTCAAATTTATGATAAGAGGAATGCCGTTTTCCATAAGCTGGATTGTCAAGAAAAGATTTCGGGCAATATTTGAGGCGTCGATAATGTTTACGACTATATCGGGCTTATTTTCCTTGAAATAATCGCTGACAACTTGCTCCTCCTGCGAACGGGCATTAATCGAATAAGTGCCCGGCAGGTCGATAACCGAAATTTTTCTGCCGTCGTATTCGACAACTCCGACTTTTTTATCAACAGTTACGCCCGGCCAGTTGCCGATTTTTTGCCTTGCGCCCGTCAGCTCGTTAAAAATTGTCGATTTGCCTGTATTGGGATTGCCGGTTAATGCTACGGATAATGCTGACATTTTCACTGCCTCCTACTGAACTTCAGAAATCAAAATCTGCGCGGCGTCGTCTTTACGCATTGCCAAATTATAGGAACGAAGTCGCAAGGCAATAGGGTCGCCGAACGGTGCCGAATTCAAAATTTCTACACGCGTGCCCGGTATCAAACCCATTGTCATTAATCGCTGTTTCAGTTTTGATTCCCCTACCGAATCTATTCGCACTATCATTCCTGATTTTGCTTCGCTTAGCGTCAAGTACACTCACTCCTTGAAAAACATTTTCGTTTACGCGCAGTTTATCATACATGAAAATAACTATCAATACCTTTTGAAAAATATTTTCGATAAGGTTCTGCGCGGTTGCAAAAAATTTCAAAAATACTTGACAATTTCGGATGACGTTTCCAAAGGCGATAACTTCAATATCAACGGGACGAATTACAAAATCAGCGGCTCCAAGCTCGTTAGGAAGTAAATTTTAACATTGCACAAAAAAACGGCGGACAATTAAGTCTGCCGTTTTTTATTTTCAATCGACTGCTAAATTTCTGTCAGCCAAAAAATTCATCGTCTTTATAATTTCCATTCGGTCGCGCAGATTTATTTCTGCAGTCAAAATTTCTTCGCCGCGATTTGATTCAGCCAAAATTTCTCCGAGCGGATTTATAATTTCGGACTTACCGGAGCTGTTCGCGAAGACGATAAAGACTTGATTCTCAATCGCCCGCGCTTTGGTAAGAATTTGTCTGGGCAAAAGCCTTTTCAAACTCCATGCGGCAGGGATAAAAATAATTTCCGCTCCTGCCAAAGCAATTTTCCTTATGAATTCCGGAAAACGCAAGTCATAACAGATAGCCAAACCGCATTTTACGCCGTCAAGCTCAACCAAAGATATTTTATTGCCCGCGCAGAAAACTTTTTCTTCCTTTGCAAAGCTGAACAAGTGAGTTTTATCGTAAGTCGCCGCAATTTCTCCGTTCCGATTGGTTACGAGGCAACGATTAAAAATTTTTCCGTCACTCTCGACTATAACTGAGCCGCCGATTATGTTTACGTTAAATTTTTTAGCCTTATCACAGAGAAATTCTTTTGTGCGTTCGCCGTCCTTATCTGCGAAGTCTTTAACGGGCGTCGGATAATAACCTGTCGACCAAAGTTCCGACAAAATTATCACGTCGGAATCTTTAGCCGCCTCGATTAGTCTTGAGGCAGTATAAAAATTTTTTTCGACTGCTCCGAGTTCCGATTTGAACTGTACGATTGAAATTTTCATTGCAAATGAGCCTTCATCTTCAAAATTCTGCGGACGGATTCATTAATTCGTTCCTCAGAAATTTCACTGCGCTTAACAGCCGCCAAAATGCTGTTATAAACGGTTTGTTGACTGGCGTAATCGTGGCAAACAAGGGCAATATCGCCGCCGGCAAGAATCATTTTAATTCCGAGTGTTGATAAATCGACATTATTTTTTATCGCACCCATTTCCAAGTCGTCGGTAATCACGACGCCGCTGAAACCTAATTCATTGCGAAGAAGACCTGTCATAACGGCGGGCGACAAGCTTGCGGAGTTAATCGGGTCGATAGAATCGTATTTTAAATGCCCGACCATAACCATAAACCTTGAATTATCGTGTTCACGAATAATTTTTTTGAACGGCGGCAAGTCTTCTGCGTCCAAAACGGCTCGGCTGTCCTCAATATTTGAAATTTCTTTATGCGGGTCGATTTTACTCTTACCGATACCCGGAAAATGTTTAAGGGTGTACAGGAAATTATTTTCGTCGTAACCCTGCGCGGAAGCATTGACGAATTCGGCAACAATCTGCGCGTCAGAACCGAAAGAGCGAGTATCATTACTGCCTACATCGGCTACGGGAGCAAAATTTATATTAACGCCGATACTTCTTAAAATATTTGAATTATGTTTAGCCCAATATTTGGCAAGTTCGGGATTGCCGCTGTATCCGATTTCCTCTTGAGAGGGAGCGACTTCCAAAAAATGCTTTCCGCGAGCAACGCGCCCGCCTTCTTCGTCGATTGCAAAAAACAACGGGGCTTTTTGATTAGCCGCCGCCTCAATATCATTGGCAAATTTTTTAGCCTGCGCGACGCTCTCAAGGTTTCTGTCAAAAAAAATCACTCCGCCAAAATGAAATTGATTCAGCGAGTAGATTATATCGTCATTAAGCTCGTTGCCGTAAACTCCGATCATAATCATTTGCCCGATTTTCTCTTCGAGCGTCATGGAGTTTAATTTTTCCTCAATCGGGTCGGGTGGAGGCAAAACATCGGCTTTAACTTCTTTTATTTCGCTGCAACCCGTCATAAAAAGTGACAAGTGGCAAGTGAAAAGTGCCAAGAAAAACATTTTCCACTTTCCACTGACCACTGACCACTTTCCACTAAAAATTTTCCTCATAATTACCTCTCCAAGTTCACAACGCCGTTATTTTTAAGCAACCAACCTTTTGATTGATCGGAAGTAGCGATTGCCGGCAGTTTGACGAAATATTTTCTATAAGTACCGTCTTGATAATTAATCGCGTAGATTTCTTTAATACCGCTGTACTCGACAAGCTCCTCATCGCAAGGATTCATTGGATTTGGAACGACGGCGAATTCATCATCGGAGAATTTGAAAGCCCAATAAATACTGTCTTTAACGTCGATAGCAGGGCGAAACGTCTTTGAGTTGCCGTAGGTCAGTATTTTCAGCTTATTTTCGCGGACAAATTTCTCGCATTTCCTTAATTGTCCCGGTGAAGCCAATTCAGCCGCAAAATCATTATAATCTTGAATGAAATTTTCCCATAATGACTTTGAAGCCATAGACAACATTTCCAAATCTCGCGATTCATCGGAACCGATTCCGAATGCCTCGATTTGAGGCACTTCAGATATAACTTTCGGCTCGCGAATTTCGCTTACTTTTTCTTCGAGCGTCTTCAATTTCTTTTTCAGCTTTTTGGAATCGGATTGCAGCAGTTTAAGTTCTTCGGTTTTGCGGGAGTTCTGCGACCAAAGGTAAGCGACTGCCAATAACAATACGACGCTCAAACCTAAGCTTAAAAAATTCAGCGTCTCAGATAAAACTGATGATTCTTCCATAATTTTAACCTCCTATTTTGTGATAAATAATATTCTGATTGCGTTTAGGACGGCGATAATCATAACGCCGACATCTGCGAAGATAGCCGCCCACATATTCGCAAGTCCGAATGCGCCGAGTATTAAACACAGAAATTTTACACCGATAGCGAAGAAAATATTTTGTTTGACGATAGCAAGACATTTGCGAGCGATTTTTATAGCCTTAGAAATTTTTAAAGGGTTATCGTCCATTAAAACAACGTCGGCAGCCTCGATTGCGGCGTCGGAGCCGAGTGCGCCCATAGCGATTCCGACATCTGCGCGGGATAAAACGGGTGCATCGTTAATTCCGTCACCTACAAAGGCGATTTTGCCTTGATTAGCCGATAAAATCTTTTCAAACTCTGAAACTTTATCGGCGGGAAGCAGTTCATTGCGATAATTTTTGATACCGAGTTCATTTGCAACCTTCGACGCGATTTTTTCACTGTCGCCTGTCAGCATGAAAATATTTTTAACGCCCGCGCAGGCTAATTCGTCGATAGCTTCTTTGGCGTGAGGCTTAAGAGCGTCAGAAATCACTACATGCCCCGCATATTCGGAATTAACCGCTACATGAATGATAGTCCCTGTTTTTCGGCAAGGAATCCAATTTGCTCCGAGTTCACTCATAAATTTTTCGTTGCCGACGCAGACGATTTGCCCGTTAATTTTGGCTTGAATGCCTTTTCCGGCTATTTCTTCGACATCATCGACAGTACAATCATCGCGTTCGTTCGGATAAGCCTTTCGGAGAGAATTGGCAATGGGATGAGTAGAATATCTTTCGACGTGAGCGGCTAAATGGAGCAATTCATCTTCGCTGAAGTTAATATTTTTACTGTGAACGGCTTCAACCTCGAAATTTCCTTTAGTCAGAGTTCCCGTCTTATCAAGGACGACGGTTTTAACATTGGCGAGCGTTTCAAGGAAATTGGAGCCTTTGATTAGGATACCTTCGCGACTTGCGCCGCCGATACCTGCAAAAAAACTTAGCGGAATACTTATAACCAATGCGCAGGGGCAACTTATGACCAAGAAAATCAGTGCACGATAAATCCACGTGTTCAAATCTCCGTAAAAAAAAGGCGGTATGATTGCCAACGCGACCGCGCAGATTACTACTGCGGGAGTATAGATTCGGGCAAATTTCGTGATAAAATTTTCGGACTTGGATTTTCTGGAGCTTGCATCTTCGACGAGTTCAAGAATTTTGGATGCGGTAGATTCGCCGAATTCTTTAGTGGTTTGGATTTTAAGTACGCCGTTAATATTAATGCACCCGCTGATAACTTCGGAGCCTTTGGAAACTTCACGCGGCAGACTTTCGCCGGTAAGAGCGACTGTATTTAAAGAAGAATTGCCCTCGACAATCACGCCGTCAATCGGAATTTTTTCGCCGGGCTGAACGATAATAATTGTTCCGATTTCGATTTCGTCGGGGTCAACTTGCTCAAGTCCGTTATCGGTTTCGACGTTGGCATAATCGGGGCGAATATCCATGAGTTCGGAAATATTTTTGCGACTTCTGCCGACGGCGTAACTTTGAAACCACTCGCCGATTTGGTAGAATAACATGACGGCGACGGCTTCGGTATAATTTCCGTTGTCGTGAATTGCTAGGGCGATTGCGCCGAGTGTGGCGACAGTCATTAATAAATTTTCATCAAGTCCGCGCAGATTTTTTATCCCGTACAGAGCTTTTAGCAGAATATCATAACCGACAATCAGATAAGGTATAAGGTAAAGAATAAATCTTGTGACGCCCGAAATTTCTACGAAGTTAAGCGCGGCAAGCAAAGTTGCGGCAATTAGAATTCGTGCAAGATTTTTTTTCTGCTTGGTGTTCACAAGAAAATTTCGCAATCTTTTTCTACGCGCTTACAATTTTGGCGAACTTGCTCCATAACTTCTTTGGCGTTGACGCTGTCCTCGAATTCGACTTTAATTTTGAGCGTCATGAAATTAACGACGGCATCTTTAACGCCCGAAGTTTTTTTCGCCTCGATTTCCATCAGATTAGCGCAGTTGGCGCAGTCGACATCGATTTTATAAGTCTTTTTCATGTTAATCATCTCCTTAAAAATTATATATCACGGAGGATTTTAAATGTCAAATATAAAACTGGTTCGCAAGTTGGCGCAAAAAAAATTCCGCAACGAGTTTAAACTGTTCGTAGCGGAGGGATTGCGGCTTTGTGAGGAAGTGCCGTCCGCGCAGGTTGAATTCGGATTTTACACGCGGGAATTTTTATCCGACGAACGCGCAAAGGCTTTGATTGAGCGACTGAAAAATTTGGAAGAAATATCGGCGTCGACAATGGAGAAAATAAGCGATACCGAGACGCCGCAAGGAATTTTATTGGTCGTCCGTCAAAAATTTTCGACGTTGGAAGAGGTTATTGGAAGGAAAATAGTTATTGTATTGGACGGCGTACAAGATCCGGGCAATGTCGGGACGATTTTAAGGACGGCGGAGGCGTTTAATTGCGGCGTGATTTTATTGGAGGGTTCGGCAGAGGTTTTTAATCCGAAAGTTGTGCGCTCGACAATGGGCGCGATTTTTTATTTACCTGTTATGACGATGAGCCGCGCAGATTTTTTATTGGAAATGGATTTACGGGGGATAGAAATTTTAGCGACGGCGATTGATAAATCGGCAGAGGTTTATTATCGTCACGACTTCACTAAATTTCTGGTTGCGATAGTTTTCGGCTCGGAGGCAAACGGCGTTTCAAAAGAAATTCTTGACGCCGCCCGAAAAATTTTCATACCGATGAGCGGGCACGCCGAGAGCTTAAACGTTGCGACTTCTGCCGCGATTATTATTTCGGAAATCGTAAGACAAACGACTTGAAAAAAGATTTTAATTTTCATAAAAAAATCCTTGATTATTTCCTTTAAATTTGTATAATCCAAATGAATTCTTTAATTAAAGGAGTGGATTTTTTTGTGGAAGAAATTTTTTAGTGAAGCAACCAAAAAGGTTTTTCTTGTCGGATTTATTCTCAGCATTGTCGGCGTTGCCGAAGCAAAAGAATTGCCCGAAATTGTTTGGAACAAAGATGTTTACACCATGACAATTTCGAGCGATTACGCAAACGCCGATAAGAAACGCGGCTACCAACTTTTGAACACGGGAACTCCTGAAGAACAACGCCAAAATCGCGAAAAAATTGCTCAAGCAATAGCCGACAAACTCGCCGAACAATCAGCAAAATTGCCCTTCAAGTTAAAGACAATGCTTGATGTCAACGACATTTCCGAACGCAACTTTGAAAACGAACTCGGCGAATCGCCAATCGCACTTGTTCCTATCATCGTAACCGATTACTCGATTGAAAAGGAATACGTCATTAACAATCAGCACCGATATAAATATATAATCGTTTCTTCTATTGACATTGCTTTTTGCAGTGAGGATGAAGACGGGGCTTTGACTATTCTAAGCAATATTCCGTTGCATTTTTATGAATCGATTCCGCTTTCAAATTCAATCGGCGACATGAATAAAAGAGAACAAGCTGAGCTTGCAAGGATTTATACTGATTTTACCGTCGACATGATTAAAAAACATCTTGACTTCACGAAGGCAAAAAAGGCGGTCAACGGTTTATCTGACAAGAAATTTGTCGGTGAAACTTATCGTGTCGAAAACGTCTCTTACAGTTCAAAAATTGCTCAAGAAGTTTTGGGCATGAATAAATTAATACAACGCATTGCCGGAAATGTTTTCACGAGCGATTTTGCCGCACTAACGGGAAATGTTGTCTACCCGATGATTTTGGCTGACGATAATTCCAGTTGGACTACAGATGCCGTGCAAGGTTTTTACGTTGCCAAAATGAATACATCTCATTCGGGAGAAAAAATTGTTCGTATGCCGACCGAAGTTGATCACAAAATTTATTTGGATGTTTCGGGCGCGGGTAACAAAGAAATTCAGACAAAATATACTTCCGATATTAACGGTTACAAAATGTATCGTTTGTGGATGGAGAGTAAGATTGACGGCAAGACGATTGAAATTACCAACGACGTTAAGGAAGAATTTTTGAAAGGGAATTCAATGGCAAACAGAATTATCAAGGACGAACAGGAAATTTATGGCGGACTCATGATTGGGGCGGCAGTAAAATCAGCATTGGCTCAAGCCGGAAAGAAGGTTAAATAAATGAAAAATTTCTTTACGAAAATTCTTCTGTCGACACTCTTGGTATTTGCGTCAAGTTTTATAATGACATCTTCTGTCGAAGCAACAATCGTTGAGGGTTTCGCTCCGATAATAAACGGCGATATTTCCGGCGCAAAAAAAGAAGCTCAAAAGCAGGCTCTTCGTTCTGCCGTTGAAGCGGCTGTCGGCGTCCACGTTCAAAGCACAACCGAAGTTGCAAACTTAATGGTTGTCAAAGACGAAATTGCCTTGAAGTCTGACGGTTATGTAAATATTAACCAAGTCCTCAAGGAAGAAAATCGCGGAAATATTTTTTATATCAAACTCGACGTAACTGCTTCTGCGGAAAGAATTCGCGAGTTTTCTCAAGATTTAAAATCGCAACTCGATAATAATGTCAACGAATCTAATTCACGCGGCGGAATTATGGTTGCAGTCGTCCAAAAGAATTCCGGCGGCTCTTACAGCTATGACCCGCGAATCGGCGATTATCTGAATGCAAAATTAAAGTTTGTCGGTTTCAAAGCCGTTACAAATGATAATGTTGTCAACTATCTGATTTATCATGCGACTGATCCCGACGTAAGAGTAAAGGCGCGAGCTGTTGCAAAAGATAATCGTGAAGAAGAAAATGCACTTCTGCGCGGCGTTCTGGAAATTGAATCTGTCAAAAAAGTTGGCGGGCTTTATGAGGCTGTTATAAACACGTCGTTTGAATTAATCGGCTTGGATTCTAGTACCGTTGATGTTTTCACAAAATATTTTAAAGGCGTTGCCGCTACCGAACGCGAGGCGATTGAGAATGCAAAAGAAAATGCCACTCGCGAAGCAATGGAATCTTTGGCAAAGCAAGCTTTAGAAACCGTTCAAAACGAAACTCGCGGTGGTTATGTCAATATAAAAACTACAGTTGTTATCAGCAACGTCACGAATTACCAAGCTCAATATCCTGTGATTAAGGCGGGGCTTGGCAATGCGCATTGCAAAGTTATCCGCATGACCAGACCCAATGCAACGACTTTGGCATTCTTTGTTTCTAGCGATTCTTATGGAAGTGTCGGAGAGTTGCAGGAAGCTCTTTTAAGTTCAATTTCCGGTATTCAACCCGGTGTCAACGTGGGCAATGAACTTGGCGCGACTAAAATTTATCTCTCGTTTTGAGGTAGTACTATGAAAAAATTTTTTAGCAAAGTTCTAATCGTGCTGACAGTAATTTTTTTGGTACAAATTTTTTCTCCGTATGTGTCGGCGGCTACGCCGCCTCCCGGAGTTCCTTCGGGCGGCAAGGGCAATACGGAACAAGCAGCGATTGAAGACATGAAACTTGCGGTTGTCAAACGTTTCCTCGCGCAGATTACCGAACGAAGTGACGACCCTGCTTCACCTTATCAGAAACTGCTTAAGGATTACAATTACTTCATAAAGGCGATTTACGTTGATAAACGCGGCAAAAATAAATCGGGCGGTGTCTTTATTACAGGCAGAGTCGAAATAAAATACGACGAACTTCAAGCGGCACTCGGAAAGATTGTAAAAATTCTTTATGTAAATAAAGACGACCGCGAAGTTTATGTTTTCGTTCGATTTGTCGGCAATATAACTGAAGAGCAACGTCGCGAGGCAGAAAATATTCTTCTTCAAAGATACATGACTCGTCTTAAGGAAAATAGATTTACGGTCGCAAATGATGATTCTGTTATTGGTATGCTTGGCAATACGCGAAAAATGGATTTTGAGCAATTTGTTTCTTTCGTCAAGCAAAAGACGGCTGAAAATCCCGAAATTTGTACAGCTATCGTTGGGGAAATCAGAATGGCGCGGGAAGTCGAACACGCGGACGGCGTAACAATATCTTGCGAAATGGATATTTTGGCTTTGGATTGTCTGAATAATTTCAAAGTCATTGAAGACTATGACGGAAGTGAAATTTTGAGCTTGCCTGAAT
>JAFZIQ010000057.1 GCA_017554285.1 Selenomonadaceae bacterium | reverse complement strand
TGCAATTCTCGCATAATATCTAACCTCAATTCATTTCGACTGAATGCAGTTTATCACCTTATTTATATCGTGTCAACAAAAAATCGCGATTCATCCCGCCGCCTATAGAGGCGGGGGAATTCTCGCGCAAGTAGGTTAAAAACTGTCCAAACGGCTACGCGCTCCAATGAAAAGTTTTTCAGATATGGGATTCATGATTGGAAAAATCGAAATAAAGAGCCGGAGGCATTGGCACAATGGTTATCGTTAATCTGTAAAACGAAGAATTGTCCATAAAAACGTTTGAACCCC
Source organism: Selenomonadaceae bacterium (assembly GCA_017554285.1). GTDB lineage: Bacteria > Bacillota > Negativicutes > Selenomonadales > Selenomonadaceae > Quinella. The sequence continues at coordinate 5,619 of JAFZIQ010000057.1, read as the reverse complement.
GAGCGGCTAACTCGGGGTTCTTTTTGTGCCGAATTCTTCTATGACTACACTGTTGTAAGTTTTCAAACTTAACATTTATGGTTTATCACAGCACAAAAATTTTTGCAAGCCTCACGCCATCGCCTTTACTTTTTCCTCAATGAATTTTATCTCCGCGTCGCTCAAATTATATTTCGCGTAAAGTTGCTTGTCGATTTCGGGAATCGGAACGTTCCAATTTATGTCCGATGCCGCTGTAAAATCTTGCAACGGCACCATTGCCCACGTTGCCGGCGGATTGTGCTGTGTTACCTTCAGAATGCCCAGCATTGCCCTGCAAAACTTGCTCTTTATGTATGCTATGCAAGCCGCCGCCTCAGACGCACTGTCAAACGCTCCGACCGTTATAAAGGTCTGTGTTGCGCCGACAAGCGGCGAGCCGACAAGCGGCGTACTCAACACTTCGCCAATAGCTCCTGCGCTGTTTGATTCGGGTACAAAAACTTTATACTTATCCAATAACGCGGGCGCAGTCACATAATCGCGGCGAACCCATTTAAAAATTCGTCGCCTGTTCTCCAGTCCATAAATTTGAATGTATTCGTGCCCGTCATTTGGCTTTTCATCAAAAAATATTTCGGGCAGTCTTTCAAAAATATTTGAGCGCAAAGCGGAATCATCAGCTTTTTGAAGTTTACAAATAAGTTCGGGACGTTCGTTGAAAAATTTTTCTGATAATCGATAAGCGACAGGTGTACTAATAATTTCACTGAACGGTCGGAAATTTTTACTGTCGAGTACAACCTTTTTATGAATAGAAGCAAGCTCTTCAAACGGAATATAAATTTTAATCGGCTCGAAGGTTTGATTCTTATCGTAAAGAGTAATAATGAGACCGCCTTTAATCTCGGAGTTTGGAAAAAGTTCCTTAGCGTCGAGAAAATGTTTAACAATCTTAACATGTTTGTCGGCAAGAAATTTCTCGTTAAAATCTTTCGGTGTATCTCCCGCATTAAACAGAAATCGCGCAGGTGTAAGTAACGAAGCTTTATCAGCGAGTTTGAAAGATGTTTCTAAGAAAAAATGATAAACGGGCGAAGAATAATTTACTTTGCCTTGTGCGGCAATTTGATAAGGCGGGTTGCCGACAACGGCGTCGAAAAACATTTTGCCAACTCCTTTATTCCAAAAATTTTTATCCAAAACACTGCCGATAAAATCATCGGGATTAACTTTGAGGGTATCAATAAGCTTATCGAAAAAATTAGCGTTGACCTGCGCGGATCGAAAGCCGACGAGCGTCCTGCGCGTGATTTTTTCAGCCATAGGCGTTTTGCAAATGACAAAAATATTTTCGGCGACAATCCCGTCCCAAATCTTTATCAGAAATTCGGGTTTGAAATTTTCTTCGTCGAAGTTGCCGAGCCGCGCCCGATAAATTTTACAGGCAACATAAAGCGGATACAAGCCCGTTTTTGCGTTGATGTCCAAGATTTTCTTATCGGCAGTGAAAAAATTTTCGTCGAAGGCAGAATCAATGTGGAGCTTGACGACATTATAAGGCGTGAGGACGGTCTCCTTATCGGGATTTTTAAACGTGGCGAACAGCTCGGCGATTTTCTTAACGCGGTCGGAGGGCGGCAAGTCGTCGGCACTTTTGGCGAGGTTGCGGATTTTTCTGCCCGCCGCAATGAAAATATCTCGGTCGTAGTACTTGATAAAGCCGGCGAAAATTTCTTTGGTAACACCCGTCGGCATGAATTCAGCCCAGCTTGCGTCGTCAATTTCCATGAACATTTCGAGCGTAAAATCATTCTCAAAAGGAACGTCCGCGCCGTAAATCAAAAGCGGCATTCTAATCGAAACGGCTCGCAGAATAGAAATAGCGTTGCGGCGTCTTTTTTTGCGTTCTTCGAGTTCTTTTTGTTCGGGAGTGCGCGAAGTTTTGGAGCCGCCTCTTTTACGCGGTTTATTTTCATCAAGCCCTTGATTATTAACGTTAATGGCGTCCTTAGATTTTGACGACTTGCCGATAATCCCGCGCAGATTTTGAAATTGATTAAAGTCAAGTTCGCTGAGATTTAAAAGTTCGTCATTATAAAGCCCGTTGTCGTCAAAACCGTTACGAACGGCGCGTTCAATCCAAGCGCGTTTGAGTTCTTGCAAAAGGTCATCGGCTCTGTATTCCATACGCGAGCCGCTCATAGAAATTACGGGACAAAAATTTAAAAGTTCATTCAAAAGTTCGCGGTCGTCGTCCTTAGTCTTACCTGCGCGGGGAGAAATGGCAACGGCGTCCGCAATCATTTTCAAAGTACGATCGGGCGCGAAGTCGAAGACGTAGCAATTTTCCTTAACCATGCCGCCTGTATTGCAAGGGCTTTGAACGCGGAAAACAGTTTGGAGATAACTCGCGGCAGAAGTTGAGGAGCCGCCCGCCAACATAAAAACCGCCGTCCATTCGGGTACGGTAACGCCCGTTGTAAGCTTGCCGCAGGAAAGAGTTATGGTATATTCGTTATCGGCAATGGCGTCCTTAACTTTTTTAAGCGCGTCGCCGGGTTCATCATCTGAATCGCCGTCACCGGCAACATTGACTATTTCAAAGCCGCCAAAAACTTTGTGACGTTGCAAAAGTTCACTTAAGGCTTTACCTTCCTTGACGCCGGGAATAATCCAAAGAGTATGACGGAAAATCTTTCTGAACTCTGCGCGGGCAAAAGGATAATTCTCGGCAGTAGTCAGTAAGTCCAAAAAGTTTTGAACGTCGGCAGCGTGAATAAAATTTCCGTTGTGAGTCCCGAAGAATTCGCGGAAGTTAAAAACTTTGTCTTCAGTGTCGAGATAATTAAACAGCTCGCCGAGATTGTAGGTAAAAATTTTCATGGCGGGCAAATCTTCATATGGGTTGGAGTCGAGATTATTTTTATTCCAATCGGCTTTGGCGCGTTGTTCGGCGACGTAATCCCAAGTGAAGACGTTGTTTGAGTAATTGCCGAGAATATTAAAAGGCGTGCCGCTGAGCGCGAGGAATTTTGAATGGGGCTTGACGATATTTTGAATAACAGCGTCGCCGAGTGCGGTTGTAGTGCCTTCGTGCGCCTCATCGACGATAACGAAATCCCATTGCGTTTTAAAGAGTGCAGAATTTTTATCGAACTTGCCGCCGACAGTTTCAGAGCCGCGCAGGTCTTGCAGAGAGGCGAAATAAACAAAATTTTTATTCGCAATGCCGCTACTGTCTTTATCGCGATAAATGTAATCGGTGCCGTGAAAAATTTTATTAAAATCGTCGTACCAGCCTTCATTAACAACGGGGCGATGGGTAATGATAATGGTTTTGGAAAATTTCATTTGGCGGGCGACTTCGAGGGCACAAAGAGTTTTGCCGAAACGCATTTTGGCATTCCAGAGGAAATCTTTACCGCCCTTTTTAAAATATTCGACGGTACGATTAATGGCGTCTTCCTGTTCGGGTCGGAAAGTTACTGGGATAAATTTATCGGCGGACAACTTCTTTTTATCGCGCTTGACGGCTTTGATTGCGTTAATGGCGGTGTTGAGGTCGACTTTAAACCATTCGCGAGCGGAAGAGCCTTTGATTTTGATTTTGTACTTTTTCAAGACGCGGTGAACGTCATAATCGCGGAAAGTTTGTCCGTTATTTTTTACGGCAAGTTCGGTGTGCAAGAGATTGAAATTAACGCCCGCCGTGTTGGTATATTGTTTAATACGATTTCGGGCGGCTTGTTCGAGGGAAATATTTTGTGATTTTAAAGTTGTCTCGCCGATTTTCAAAAGTCCTTTATGGGCGGCGTCGTCAATCGTGAAAATATAAATTAATCTGTCTTTAAAGGCGTCTTCAAAGTTCATTGTCGCACTCCTTCCGCCAAGTCTTTGAATTCAAACGTTTTGCCTGTTCGCCAATCCTTAATCAGACAATTTGCTCCTCCGAAAAGATTTTTATTTTCCGTGAAGGGCGGCGAGCCGGTCAATCCGTCCATTTGCCAAAGATTCCACGAAATAATTTCGGCAATGGTCGTTAAAAAGTCTTCGGGCGGCTTGCGGGAAAATTTTTCGTTGTAATAATCCTTAACGGTCTCGAAAACATTTTTCCGAGCCAAAAACAGATTATCGCCTTGAAATTCGTAACCGTAAATGCTTTGAACTGCGCGGACAGTAAAATTTATCCAATCATTTGGGGTTGAAGTCTCTCTGTTAATGACGCTTAATTTTCTGTCCAAAAGTCCGACGCGATTTTTAATATCAATCGGCTCGCCCGTGACTGCGTTATATCGGCTGACGAGGTAAGGAGCTTCGCCGCAAGTTATCTCCAAAAATTTCGCGTCAATATAATCTGTCCATGATTTTTTATCGGCGTCAATCAAATCGTTTTGGATTTTACAAATATCGGGCGGCGTGAAAATTTCTGCGCGGTCGCGAGCGCGTTGTTTTTGATGTTCGCGCAGTTTTTCATGACGCGGGCGAATCAATTCAATCTGCGCGGCTTGAATTTCTGTTGCTCCGAATTCGGAATTAGCCCAGAGAATATTTTTGCCCGTCGTGCGGTCGCATAAAAGAATTTCCGTAATCATCTGTAAGGTTTGACCTTCCAATAGTCGACGAAATCATCAGATACGATAAAATCTTGAGGCAATGAAACTTTCGCCGCGTCTCTGAACATGAACCACAGCCGCGATTCGACGTGATAAGCGCAAGCCTTGAAATTATATTGAGTAAAAATTTTTTTCATGGCGGCATTTGTCCAGAAAGTACAATGCACGGGTTGCAGATAAAACCAATTCGAGTCGCGAGGCACTTCCTCACAAATCAGCGTATGAATTGCCGCCACGCCGTCGGGCTTAAGGAGCGCGAAAATCTTTTCAACGTCGGCGGCTCCCAGCAAATGTTCAAAGACCGAACATGTTATCACAAAATCGAAACTGCGCGGCTTAAGTTCTTCAGCCGATAAATAATTTTCATTCGGACGCGCCATATACGCATCGAATTTCTTCAACCAACCATTTTGAGCGACGAACGCAGATAATTTGCCGTCGCCCGCGCCGTAATCGACTGCCCGCGCAGATTTTTCAAGCACGCCGATATTTATTAACTCCGTCAAAACGTTGGCTTGCGCTTTGAGACGTTCCAACCAACGCGGGTCAATGTCAAGCGCGTCGGTATTCTGATAGGCGGCGTGGCATTCGTGATTGAGAGCCTCCCAAGTACTGTGCGGCATTTCGTAAAGCGTTTTGGCGATAACCAGCCCGCAATTTTCGCAACGAACATATTCGCACGTGTCAAGATTTTTCATGCCGAAATTTTTTTCCATAAACGGGCGCATTTCCCCATTACACACGAAGCATTTCATTAAAATATCCTCCTTAGACAACAAAAAAGCGTCGGAGTTCTTCGACGCCTAATTTTTTACAGTCCTAACGAATTCCACAAGTAATCGACGCGGGCTTTAACTTCGGGCGACATTTCTATTTCGTCGGGCCACTCGCGCAGATGACCTTCTTCCTTCCAAGTTTTAGTTGCGTCAATGCCGAGTTTCGCGCCCCACTTTGCATAAGGCGACGAATGGTCGAGCACGTCAAGAGGTCCGTGAACAATTTCCAAATCGTGTTCGGCGTCAAT